>CALASV010000285.1 GCA_937888895.1 uncultured Clostridia bacterium
GTGAGATGGAAAAGGCCTTGAAAGAGACCATCATCCGTGTAAAGCAGAACAGTATGAAGTATCGCTCGGAGCATCTGCCTCCTACTGATATGGCAGGGCTTATGAAGCTGGTAGAGGATAAGAAGAACCTGGAAGAATTGGAGAAATTGCATATTTCCATTGTTTAAGGACAAAATAGTAGAAAACTTGAGAGGACAAAGTAAGATGGCAAAGAAGAACGAAAAAGAAACAAATCAGATAGCAGAAGTTGTGACAGAGGGGGCTAAGCCGGCAGAAGGCGGTAATGACGAAGCTGCCAAAGAAAAATTTCAACAGAAATTAAAAGAATATTAGAAGGGAGATAATATATGACAGAAATAAGAAAGACAGATTTGCATATTTATATATTAATGTGTAGTTTGTTTTGTAGTATTTTTACTAAGATTTGTAAAACAGTAAAAAATTTAGGAGTTTTATTACCAATCATTATGCTAGTTTCGTTTTTATTTTCTCCTATTTTTTTTACAATAGAAATAAAACCAATAAATTATTTACTTCCACCATTTTACTATTTAAATGCCATTCATAATACAAAATTTTTCTTATGGATGGGAGTTTATTGTATGATTGGAAGTTTTGTAGATTGGATTTTAGTAAGCAGGGAGCTGTCGCACTAAGCGAAAAGACGACAAGAGATAGTCTTTCACTCAAAGAAATAGTTTTATATCTTGTATAAGATTTACTTAATGCAACAGCACCTTGAAAAAAGTTATTCAATATGTTTTTTGATAGCTTCAAAACTTTCTTTACTAATGACATGTTCCATTTTACAAGCATCTTCTAACGCAGTTTCTTCATCTACTCCAAGACGAATCAACCAAGAAGAAATTACTTGGTGGCGTTCATAAATCATTTCTGCAATTTGTCTTCCAGAAGGTGTTAATGTAATAAAACCAGCATCCGATACTGTAATATGTTTATTTTCTCTTAAATGCTTCATAGCAATACTAACACTTGATTTTTTAAAACCAAGTTCGTTTGCGATATCAACAGACCGTACCACAGGTAGTACTTTACTAAGTATTAATATAGTTTCTAAATAATTTTCCGCAGATTCATTTATATGCATATCAAATCACCCCAATTAAAAGTTTCAAAATATAGTAGAAATAGTTATTATTTTCTGCCATTTCTAATAGTATAGCATATAATGAAAAATAATTCAAATGTCATTTGCAAGTAAGGGGATATTTTGATTGATAAATGATTATAGATTTTTTTAAAAATGGAAAAATATACTTGACAAGATAGAAAGTAAGTGGTAAATTATATGTAAGTTAGTTAACTCTAACAAATATTGTAACATACTAATTGTTAAATAACTATAAGGTTATGTGATAAAACAGACTAAAAATGGAGGAACTATGAATCTTTTAAACGCAGAATTAGAAAAAGAGTATATTATTAAAGATGTTTCTACGGATGATGAAGAATTAAATGCATTTCTTTTTTCTCTTGGCTGTTATAGTGGAGAACCTATTACAGTAATTTCGCGTAGAAAGGGTACTTGTGTTGTTTCAATTAAAGATGCTAGATATAGCTTAGATAATGAACTAGCAGAGGTTATTTCTATATAAGGATAAAAAAATGTAACTGTTTAAAATGTGGAATAAAATTTTGAACAATTACATATTTTTTTGAATAGAGGTTAGTCTTAACTAATTTTTGTTGCAATAGTAAAATCTTAAAAAGTAGTACAGTGGAGGAAGAAAAATGAGAATTGCTTTAACAGGTAATCCAAACAGTGGTAAGACCACAATGTACAACGCATTGACTGGTAGAACAGAGCGTGTTGGTAACTGGGCTGGTGTTACTGTAGACAAAAAGGAAAGTCCAATTAAGAAAAGTTTTTATAGTGGAACACAAGAAGTTATTGCTGTAGATTTGCCAGGTGCTTATTCAATGTCACCATTTACATCGGAAGAAAGCATTACAAGTGCTTATGTGAAAAATGAAAATCCAGATGTTATTATTAATATTGTAGATGCGACAAATTTAAGTCGTAGTCTTTTCTTTACAACACAGTTATTAGAACTTGGGATTCCTATGGTAGTAGCATTAAATAAGAGTGATGTCAATGTAAAGAAAGGGAATAAAATCAATGTGGCAGAGTTATCTAAGAAATTAGGTTGTCCAGTCATTGAAACGGTTTCTACAACAGCAAGTGATAAAGGGTTAGTAGAGGTTGTAAAAAAAGCAATAGAAGTAGCAGGTACTTATCAAAAAGCTCCTTATACACAGGAAAATATTGATTTACATAATAAAAAAGAAGTAGAAAATGCAGATAGAAAGCGTTTTGAGTTTGTAAACAAGATTGTAAAAGAAGTAGAAAATCGTAAAGTATTAACAAAGGATAAAAATAGTCAAGATAAAATTGATGCTGTTTTGACAAATAAGTGGCTTGGTATTCCAATTTTTGCACTTGTTATGTTTTTAGTATTTGATATTTCACAGTCTACACTTGGTCCATTTCTTGCTGATACGTTAGTAGGTTGGATTGAAAGTTTTCAGGAATTAGTTGCTGGATGGGTAGAAGGTAGTGCTCCAATTTTACAGGCATTGTTAGTGGATGGTATTATTGGTGGTGTTGGTGCAGTCGTAGGTTTCCTTCCACTTGTAATGGTAATGTACTTTTTAATTGCTCTTTTAGAAGATTGTGGTTATATGGCTCGTGTAAGTGTTGTTATGGATCCAATCTTTAAAAGAGTAGGATTATCTGGTAAATCTGTTATCCCTATGGTTATTGGTACTGGATGTGCTATTCCTGGTGTAATGGCTGCTCGTACGATTCGTAATGAAAGAGAACGAAAAGCAACCGTTATGTTAGCACCATTTATGCCTTGTGGTGCAAAGCTTCCAGTCATTGCATTATTTGCTGGTGTGTTTTTTGAAGATGCATCTTGGGTTGGTACATTGATGTATTTTGTAGGTATTATGTTAATTTTCCTTGGAGCACTTTTAGTAAATAAGATTGCTGGACATAAGAATAGAAAGTCTTTCTTTATTATTGAACTTCCAGAATATAAGATTCCAAGTATTAAGAGAGCATTCCTTTCTATGTGTTCTCGTGGTAAGTCTTATATTATTAAGGCAGGTACGATTATTCTTGTTTGTAATACAGTAGTACAGGTAATGCAGTCCTTTAATTGGAGTTTCCAGTTAGTAGAAGAAGGTTTAGAACATACTTCTATTTTAGCAACCATTGCTTCTCCATTTGCTATTTTATTAATTCCTCTTGGATTTGGCGTATGGCAGTTAGCAGCGGCAGCAGTAACAGGTTTTATTGCAAAAGAAAATGTAGTTGGTACATTAGCCGTTGTATATGGAATTACAAATTTTATTGATACAGAAGAACTTGCTTTAATTGGTGGAGCAAGTGAAGTAGCAGCAATGTTTGGTCTTTCTTCTGTAGCAGCATTAGGTTATTTAATGTTTAATTTATTTACGCCTCCTTGTTTTGCTGCAATTGGTGCGATGAACTCTGAAATGAAAGATAAGAAGTGGTTATTTGGTGGTATAGCACTTCAACTTGGTACAGGGTATGTTGTTGCTTTCTTAGTATACCAGATTGGAACATTGATTACAGAAGGTACACTTGGAACAGGATTTGTTCCTGGATTAATTGCTGTACTTGCAATGGTTGCTTATGTTGTTTATCTAATACAAAAAGCAGATAAGGGCTTAGAGAAGGAATATAAGTTAACTAAAACAACTTAGTTATTAGAAAAGGTGTTATATGGATATTACAAATATAGTTATTATTTTGATTTTAGTTGCGATTGTAGGTTCGGCTTGTGTTTATATTATAAAAGCGAAAAGAAATGGTGAAAAATGTATAGGCTGTCCGATGTCAAAACAATGTGCTTCTAAAAATCAAGAAGGGACAGGGTGTAGTTGTCATTCTGAAAAAAATAAATAGAGAATTTTTATTACGGTTGGGCTGATGGCTCAACCGTTTTTACTATGAAAAATTGTATTGGTAAATTAACTGTAATAGAAAAAGATTGATTCAAGAATTTTTAGTGGGATAGAAAGAATATATTTAGAATAAAAGCAATGGGTAGGTTCTTATGGCACAAGTAGAATTAATATTGTTAACAAGAGAGGATATGAAGTGGAATAAAGAGGAGTTGGAAGCAAAGGAAATTCAAGTAACGGAATTACTTGGTAATTATGCAATTGCTGTATTAGAGGAAACAATGGTAGAGGAATTTTTACAGAGTCCTGATATTTTATATGCAGAGCTTCCTGTTCGTGTATATACTTCGGTGGAACTTGGGAGAGCTGCTTCTTGTGTGAGTAATCGACCAACAGCACCGTATGTTCCTAGCAATTTAAGTGGTAGAGGTGTGTTAGTTGGGATTGTAGATTCAGGAATTGATTATGCACATCCTGATTTTCGTAATGAAAATGGTACAACGAGAATTGTGACATTGTGGGACCAATCTTCTTCGTTTGGAGTATCACCAGAAGGATATTCGATTGGAACATTGTTTTCGAAAGAACAAATTGATTTAGCATTACAAGAGGAGTTGACAAGTGAGCAAAGAAGAATTGTACCAGAAGTGGATGTATCTGGACATGGAACGCATGTGGCTGGAATTGCTTGTGGGAATGGGAGAGCTTCCAATGGAAAATATCGAGGGATTGCTTATGAAAGTGAATTAGTAGTAGTGAAATTAGCAGAAGTCCGAAGTGAAAGGACAGCAGTATCAGGAACGGCAAGACTGATGGAGGCAATTGATTTTTGTATTCGTTTTGCGTTGGAGAGAAATCAACCATTAGCATTAAACTTAAGCTATGGGACAAATGAAGGTGCTCATAATGGAAAAAGTTTATTAGAAACCTATATTAATACAGTTGTACGAATGGCAAAGTGTGTCATTTGTGTTGGAACAGGAAATGAAGGAGTAGGAAGAAAACACGCAGGTGGAATATTAGAAAATAGAGAAACGATAGAAGTAGAACTTGCCATTGAAGGAACAGAAAAGTCATTAGAGTTAGAATTGTGGAAAAATTATCCTGATGAATTTTTAGTAGAGATAGAAAGTCCTTCTGGAAGAACTATTTCATTTCCGTTTGGAGAAGGAGAACCAGTAACAGCATTTGGTTCTTCTTTTTTATATTTGGCATGGGAAAAAAATGTTAGATTAGCAGAAGCAGAATTGGAAGGATTTTGGAGTGTTCCCACGATATATCAAAATTTAGCAGAGTTTCGACTTAGTATTACTGCATTTGGGGAACGATTAGGTGTTGGTATATGGAAAATCCGTCTGATTCCAGAGCAAATTGTAAAAGGAGAATATGATATTTGGATTTTAAGGGGAATAGAAAGTAATCAAAGTGGATTTGTAATTCCAAGTCCGTTTCGTACATTAACAATTCCTTCCACAGCAGAAAATGTTATTTCTGTTGGGGCGTATGATGTCGGAAATTTTCAAGTAGCATCTTTTTCAGGACGAGGAGAAGCAAGAGAGTTAGGAAGAATGAAACCAGATATCGTAGCTCCAGGGGTAGATATTATGTCTTGTGCTGTAGGTGGAAGATATACACAGAAAACAGGAACATCTATGGCAACTCCGTTTGTCACAGGAGGAAGTGCATTACTGATGCAATGGGGAATTGTAGATGGTAATGACCCGTTTTTATATGGAGAAAAAGTAAGAGAATATTTATTAAAAGGGGCACAACGATTACAAGCAGAACGATATCCAAATGCTATAGCAGGGTGGGGAAGGTTATGTGTAGAAGAAAGTTTACCGATATAAAATAGTGTAAGGATATGTTTTAGCTGAACAGCTAAAATGTAATTATTTTATTTATAGCAAAAAAGTTTTTTTTCTTATAAATTTATGATATACTGAAAAATAAGGATTATGATTCAAATATGTTATTTTTATTACATTGTGAAGAAAGTGGAGGGGAGACATCTTGGATAAAATTAATTTGTTAAAAGAAAATATGGCACGTTTTATGGAAGATTTGATTTTAGATTTTGCTCAATATGCAGAATTGATACCGGGTGGTTTTTTTATTTATCATGAAAAAGAACCAATGGAAATGTTATATGTAAACCATAGAACTTTAGATATTTTTGGATGTGAAACATTAGAACAATTTAAAGAATTAACAGGATATACATTTAGAGGTTTAGTTCATCCTGATGATTTTGTTACAATCCAAGCTTCTATTGATGAGCAAATTGCAAATGAAGAAAATAAAGATTTGGATTATGTAGAATATCGTATTATTCGTAGAGATGGTAGTGTTCGTTGGGTAGACGATTATGGTCATTTAGCTCGTAGTGAAAAATATGGCAATCTGTATTATGTGTTTATTAGTGATATTACAGAAAAAAAACAAGCAATGCAAGCAGTTAGCAAATATGAAAAGGAGAAATATCAACATACTTTAACACTCTATGAGAATATATTAAGACAATTTAATGCATTTGCAGATGAAAGTTTAACAATGATACGTTTGAATTTGACCACAGGAAAGATAGAGGAAGTTCGTGGAAAAGATAGTTATAATGTAGATTATGTAGGGGGTTCGATTCAAGAAAGCCAAAAAATAAGAATAGAAAATTTTCTTATGGAGAAAGATAAAGAACGATATAAGGAAATTTTTAAAAAGGATAATTTATTGGGAAGAAATTATTCGGAAGAAGGTCCAGTTACTTTTATTGCATATTGTAAGAGAGGTTCTGGAAGACAATGCTTTGTAAAGTTTTCTGCAACTGTTAGTATCAATCCATTTACAGGGGATATGATTGCTTTTGGTGTAGAAACAGAATACAATGTAGAGATGGTCACGAATGTTATGAATAGTAAGATACTTGCAAAAGAATATGATATGGTTAGTTATATTATAAGTGATTACTATGAAGTAGTGATTGGAGAAGCTATAGAAAAAGGGAGCATTTTTCCGAAGAACAGAAATGGAATTTATATGGATTATATTAAGGAGCAAGTCATTTCTGTTGCTTCAATAGAATATGACAAGGAGGAATTATTAAAAGCCTTTTCTATAGAAACAATAGCGAAAAAACTGAAAGAAGAAGAATGTTATACGATTGATATTGTGTGTGAGCTTGATGGAGAAGTGTATAATAAAAGATTTATGTATTATGAGGTAGACAGAAAATCAAAGTTCTATATTTGTTTTGGAGAAGATATTACAGAGGTATTAAGAGAAGAAAAGCTTCGAAATGAGCAATTAAAAAATGCATTGAGAGAAGCTAACCAAGCAAATATTGCGAAAACAGCATTTCTTTCTAGTATGAGTCATGAAATTCGAACACCAATGAATGCGATTATTGGTTTAGATAGTATTGCTTTAAAAGAACCAAATTTATCTGAAAATACAAGAGAGTATTTAGAAAAAATTGGAAATAGTGCCAGGTATTTGCTTGGACTTATCAACGACATACTGGATATGAGTCGAATTGAAAGTGGTCGTATGGTAATGAAAGAAGAAGAGTTTTCTTTTAAAAAGATGATTGAAGAAATCAATACGATGATTAATAGCCAGTGTCAAGAAAAAGGTTTATCTTATGATTGTATTCTTCAAGAAGAGATAGCAAATTATTATATAGGAGATGAAACAAAACTCAAGCAAGTACTCATTAATATATTAGGTAATGCTGTAAAATTTACATCGACATACGGAAAAGTTTTATTTACTATAGAATGTATTTCAAAATATGACGATATGTCTACTTTGCGTTTTGTGATAAAAGATACTGGTATAGGAATGGAGGAAGAGTATTTGCCTAAACTTTTTGATGCATTCAGCCAAGAAGATGCAACAACAACAAATCAATATGGTGGTTCTGGTCTTGGTATGTCTATTACAAAACATATTGTGGAATTGATGCAAGGTAGTATATCTGTGCAATCTCAAAAAGGAGTTGGCACAGAATTTACAGTAATTATTACTTTAAAAAATAGTGAACGAGTAGAGAAAAAAGAAGAACAATGGAATACAAAAGATATAAAAGTACTCATTGTAGATGATGAAATGTCTGCGTGTGAACAGGCAAAAATGGTGCTAAATAAGTTAGAAATTTATTCTGATTCGTGTCGTAGTGGTAGGCAAGCTATTTATCAAATAGAATTAAATAACGCAAGACAAGAACCATATCAGATTGTGTTATTGGACTTTAAGATGCCAGAACGAAATGGAATTGAGGTAACTAATTTAATTCGTGAGCAATATGGTAATGAGATAGCTATATTTCTTCTTACAACTGATAATTGGGAAGATTTGCAGGAAGAAGCAATCGAAGCAGGTGTAGATGATTTTATAGAAAAACCTCTTACATTATCAAATGTGATAGAAAAATTTAAAAAGGTACTTGAACAAAAAAAGAGTTGTAAAAAAGATAAGGGCAAAGATTTAACAGGAAAACGAGTGCTTGTTGTAGAAGATATTGCTATTAATATGGAAATTATTATGGAGTTACTCGAAATGAAGGAAATAGAAGTAGAATGTGCAGAAAATGGGAAAATAGCAGTAGAAATGTTTGAAAAAAGTGAAACAAATTATTATAATGCTATTTTAATGGATGTACGAATGCCTGTCATGAATGGTTTGGAAGCTACTACTATGATTAGAAAATTGGAGAGAAAAGATGCCAAAACAGTTCCGATTATTGCAATGACGGCAAATGCATTTGATGAAGATGTGCAAAGAAGTTTACAAGCAGGAATGAATGCACATTTAAGTAAGCCAGTAGAGATAGACCGATTATATGAAACATTGGAAGAATTGATAATAGAAAGAGGAAAATAAGGAATGCTTATTGTAGGTATTATACTTGGCATAACCGTATTGTTTTTGATTACTATTTATATTGTGTATCGTATCTGTTTTATGGAATATCGTTTAGAAAAGGAACATACGACAATCGAAGATTATATGCCAATAGGAAAGGATTATGAAAATCATCAGGAGGTAATAAGAACAGGAATTGACAGAGTAATGAAAGAACCATTTGAACAAGTTTTTATTACTTCGGATGATGGATTAAAATTATCAGGAAGATATTATCATAGAAGAGATAATGCACCAATTATTTTAATGATGCATGGGTATCATGGAAATATATTCCGAGATGGAAATGGAATCTTTTATTATTCTGGTTTGTATGGTTTTAATATTTTAATGGCAGACCAAAGAGCACAAAATACAAGTGAAGGAAAGACAATTACGTTTGGTGTAATTTCTTTTAATTCTTCATAGAATGGTGATTGACGACCAGAGATGAAAATTACATCTGGATTAGTAGCTGCTACTGCTTCGA
>CALASV010000286.1 GCA_937888895.1 uncultured Clostridia bacterium
TAATAAAAGAAAACTATACCAATTTTTCGATGGAACGAACTATTTTTTAGGGAAAGGAGCTCCCCATTATGCCATTACTTAGTGTTTATAATCATTTAATGCAAGGACTTATTATGATGCGCCCGAATCGTTTTGATACTCATAAAAAATCTGAGCTTCAAAATGTATATAGGGATATTATGCGTCTTACTTCCGAACAGCCTTTATATAAAGTCACTTTCGATGAATCTGCACAAGAATATACGTTAGGTATTAAAAATTCAGCAATTGCCCTATCTTCTATGGTAAAAGAACTAAATACCGAAGACGAATCTTCTGTATTTAAAAATCGTACTTTAGTTTCTTCTGAACCTGAAACAGTCGATGTTACTTTACTAGAAGGTTCTACTATAGATGATTCCGAATTGCCTTTGAATATCAATGTCTCTAATTTATCCACTCATCAAGAAAACCACGGACATTCTTTGCCATCCCAAGAATCAGCATTATTAAGTGGACAATATAATTTTATGATTGGTATTGAAGATAATGTATATTCTTTCCAATTTGATGTATCAAAAGGTGCTACTAACTTAGATTTACAACAAAAATTATCCAACTTTATTAATAAAACCTCTATTGGTTTAAAAACTCGTGTGATAGAAGATAAAATAACTGGCGTTTCTCGTTTAGATTTGATTTCCGTTGCAGCAGGTCATTCTGCTCGTAATCCTTTTTCTTTTCGTCCATCGGATGTTCGTTTTCCAGAAGGAGCTTCGTATGGTATCATTAAACACTTTGGATTAGACAATACAACGATTCCACCAACCAATACAACACTGTTTATTAATGGTATACGAAAAGAATGTAGAGGTCATACTTATCTATATAAAAATAAACTGGCACTTTCTATCAAAAAAACTTGTGAAACACCTATTTCTATTGACAAAATAACAAACCAATCACCTATTTTAGATAAAATTCAATCTTTTGTTGATAATTATAATTCGATTTTTGACTTTGTAGGACAAAAACAACCTCGAAATCATCGAGCCAAAAAACTATTATATGAACTTGGTAATACAATGCGAAGATTTTCTTCTGATTTAAAAGAGTGTGGTATTAATGTATCAAAATCAGGAACACTTTCTATTGATAAAGATATCCTTTATACTGCTACTTCGAATGGTTCTCTAGAGCATTTATTTTCTAAAGAACATACCTTTTCTTCTACTTTATTAAAAAAACTTTCTGATATTTCCATTAATCCAATGGAATATTTGAATAAAACACTAATCACTTATCCAAATATAATAGCAAAGAAAACACCAAATCCTTATATTTCTTCTATTTACTGTGGCTTATTATATAATAACTATTCTTAAAACTTTTGTAACTTTTTCAGCATGATTTGTTAATAGTTTTTTATTTTATTGCCACAAATATGTCACCTTCCTCTGTTACGCTATGCCTATCGTAGAAAACAGAGGATTTATTTATGCAAATTACAAAAAAAACAAAGCTATTTTTCCCATTTTTTGTGTTCCTACTTATTCTATCCTTCTCTAGTTTTTCTGCTTTTGCAAAAACAGAAAGCCCTAGACAACTAATTTTGTTATGGAACACTTCTTTTTCTATAGAAGAAGCTACGGAATATCTTTCCAAATATGATAAAGAATTATTTATATTAGAACATAATACTACTACAAATTATTCTTTATGCCAAACTTCTTCCAAAATGCCATTTGATGTTCTTCTTTCTGAACTAAACAATGAGCCTGCCATTTTATTAGCTGAAGAAAATTACGAACTAGAATTACGTTCTGTTCTATATCCAAATGACCCTTTCATAGATGCTTCTTGGGCATTTGAAAATAAAGGAGTTTTCACACATTATTATGGTATCTTTCCTGTAGAACAAACTTCTACAGAAGAAATTGATATGAATATTTGGGAAGCATGGGAAGCATATCCTATTTCCAAAGAAGAAACTAAAAATGTCGTAGTTGCTATTATTGATACTGGTGTAGATTATCAACATCCAGATTTACAAGAACAAATGTGGATAAATCCAAATGAAATTCCAGATAATGGATTTGATGATGACGGTAATGGTTACATCGATGATATTTATGGTTGGGATTTTGTTCATAATGATGCTTCTATTTGTGATTATATTGTAACAAAGCGAGGTGCTAGTGCTAATCCTGACGATAATGATAACCATGGAACACATATTGCTGGTATTATTGGTGCTACTGCAAATAACAATATTGGAATTGCTGGTGTTGCCTCTAATGTGAATGTTCAACTTATGTCTTTGAAAATTCATGGTGGTACATCTTCTTCTGGCTCAGTAGCAGATGCTATCAAAGCAATTCACTATGCAGAAGCTATGGGAGCAGATATTTGTAACTTAAGCTGGGGAACAACAAATTATAGCCAAGCATTAGAATTAGTAATTCGTGAATCTTCCATGTTATTTGTTACTGCTGCTGGAAATACTGGACAAAATAATAATAGCACTCCCGTTTTTCCTGCCAATTTAAGACTTCCTAATTTAATTTCTGTCGGTTTTATTGATTACAATGGAATGCTTGATGCAGAATCAAATTATGGAGTATCCACCGTAGATATTGCTGCTCCCGGAAAAGATATTTATAGCACACTGGTAGGAGGTTCTTACGGTTATTTAAGTGGTTCTTCTATGGCTGCTCCTTACATTACAGGACTTGCCACTATGATTTATGCTTCTCAGAACCATATTTATCCTGCTCAAGTAAAAGAACAAATTATTAATACAATGACACCTTTAGATAGTTTAAATGGCTATTTAATCAATGCTGGCATTCCAAATGCAAAAGAAGCGATTGCCACTATGTCATTATTAGAAGCTGATACTGCACAACCATTTTTAGACTTAAAAACTTCCTATGATAAAAGTTCTATTATAGTTCAAGTATCTGCTTATGACCCTGGTGGTTCAGGTATTCGTAAAATCCGATATACGTATGGTTCTAAATCTATCAATGCTTTTTTAGATACGAATGATACTCTTTCTGTATTAAGTGATACTATCAAATTAACTAAGCATGGATATTATACTTTTTATGTAGAAGATTATGCTGGAAATCATAATATATACTATTATTATGTAGAAGATGATTCTAGTGCACCAAAAATTAACACTTCCTATACTACTGCACCTGATTACTCTTCCATTACAGTACATTTAAAAGTTACTGACAAAGATAGTGGAGTAAAAACAATTAAGTACTTAGAAGGTGAATGTGATACTAAAACAGTAATTATGAATGGACACAATTTAACTACATTGACAAAAGAAAATACAATTGTAATTTCACCAGAAGTAACTGCACTCACCATTTATGTTGCAGACTATCGTGGAAATACACATACTTTTATCATTTATCCAAAAATTATACCTGCAACTTCCTTGCATATGAATCTTTCTTCTCGCACTTTAGCTAAGGGAGATATATTTCAACTTTGTCCAATTGTATTTCCTTGGACTTCTACAGACGGAGTAATATATCGTTCTCTTGATTCTTCCATCATTACTGTGACAGAAGATGGACTCGTTACAGCAGTAGGTTTTGGAGAAACCATTGTAGAAATTACAACTTATAGTGGAGTTTCTGCTTATTGTCGTTTTATTGTACCCGAACCAAATGCTACAATACAAGAAAATATTCTTACTCCAAAACCAGCAAATCCTACTCCATCCTTTTAGATAAACAAAAAATTACCTTTTCTAATAAGAAAAGGTAATTTTTTACACATTTTTTATATGTTTTTGTAATTTTTTTAGTACAATAGCAGAAATAATTCCTATTAAAATTCCAGCAATAATACCAGAAAACAAAAGTAACGGAAAATAATACATTGTATTTGTTCCAAGTAACCACATCGCCACTAATGTTTGTCCAATATTATGAAATACACTT
>CALASV010000287.1 GCA_937888895.1 uncultured Clostridia bacterium
AGTAAATCCCCACAAAATAGATATTCTACCTCACTATTTTTCTTTCCAGCTTTTTGTATCGCACATTCTATTGTCTGCTTTAGCATTCGACTTTCGGATTCTTCCCAATTTTCTCCCTCAAACTTTCCTGTTTCATCATACACATCTAAATAATTACCTAATGGACCTTGTTGCTCCATAGAACTACCAGTACAAGCACTTGCTATAATTCGAATCGGTTTCGTAAAACAAAAACTCTGCTTCCCTTTTCGCTTTTTTTCTTCTTGCATACCTTTTTGTTCCTGTTACTGTTCACTCCGTTCCAGTAAACGGTAACTTGTTCCTTTCCCTTTTTTCCATTAGTATGAAAAAAAAGAGTGAACTCTATGCATTTCACATAAAAATTCACTCTTTTTCCTTTGTCAAATCCTACTTTTTAACCTTTTTTTACTTTCAGTTAGCTTTTACAACTTATCTATATTCTCTTATCTCTTGCAATATATCAGAATGGAAACTTCCTTCTCTTAACATTCTAATTTCTTGTAAATAAGGTGGTAATGTCTTTTGTGTTTCATTTTCAGATGCTGTAACATAAGGTGTTTCTAAAATTTTAGGCACATTGACAAAATCTTTATGATGCACAATATAATTCAACGCTTTAAATCCAATTTCACCAAAACCTAAATTTTCATGTCTATCTTTTCTTGCACCACATATATTTTTACTATCATTGATATGAAATACTGCTATCTGATTTTTTCCAATCAAACGGTCAAATTGTCCTATTACTTCATCAAAATCATGAATAATATCATAGCCAGCATCATGCGTATGACAAGTATCAAAACAAATTCTTAACTTTTCATTCAAAATAACGCCATCATAAATTTTTGCTAATTCTTCAAATCGTTTCCCAAGTTCGCTTCCTTTTCCTGCCATAGTTTCTAACGCTATTGTAATAGGCATATCCTTCGTTAAAACTTTATTTAATCCTTCCACAATTCTAGCAATTCCTGCATCTTCCCCTGCTCCTACATGAGACCCCGGATGTAATACAATTGTAGAGGCTTGCATTGCAACAGAACGCTCGATTTCTTTTGTTAAAAATTCTACTGCTAAAGAAAATGTTTCTTCTTTTTCTGTATTAGCAAGATTAATAAGATAAGGTGCATGAATAATAAACTCCGAAATGCCATATTCCTTTGCTAACGCAAGTCCTTCTTCAATTCTTAACTCATCAATCGGTTTTCTCCTTGTATTTTGTGGTGCACCTGTATATACCATAAATGTATTTGCATGATAAGAAATCGCTTCTTTTACTGAACCAAGAAACATTTCCTTTCCACTCATACCTACATGACAACCTAGTTTTAACATTCTTTTCTCCATTTCTATACTATTTACTTTCTTCCACTTTATATGGCTCTACGATTAATTTTACACCTTCAATTTCCACAACCTTTGCAAATGTATCTTTTTCCAAAATCATACTATCCTCGACTGTTCTTGCTGTCCATTCTTTTCCATCTGCAAAAGCAGCACCTGTTTGATTGAAATTATCAATCTTTTCAATTACTTTTACTACTGTACCAATCACACTTTGATAATTTGTCTTTTCTTTCTTATTATTGATATATTTTACTGCAATTGGTCTGGTAATTATAAGCAATATTGCAGACACTACAAGAAATACAACAATCTGCCATAAGGTACTAACTCCTGCTAACGCAAAAAACATTGCAATTAAAGCACCACCCGCAAACCAAATAGAAATCAAACCTACTGTTAAACACTCTGCTACAATAAAAATAATGAGTAACGCAAGCCAAAAATACTGCAACATAATAAGCCCTCCTTTTTTCTACATTTGTCTAATTCTATACTATTTAATTTACATCATTCGACTAAACTATGCAATAGGAAATTATTTTTTTCTATCTTTTTCTAGTGATATCTGCTACAATAATATCATAAAATTACTCTCAATAAATAAAATATACACTTCTATTCTTTTGCCAAAGGTTTTCTTGTAACTAAACTCCCATGCCTACACACTTGGCACCACCATAAATGAAACTGTGC
>CALASV010000288.1 GCA_937888895.1 uncultured Clostridia bacterium
AAAAAATACATTTATGGAACTTTTATTTTTATCGAACTCACGTTAAATATAATTATACACACAAAAACGTTGCCATCCCAGATCGTGATACAGTGGAGGGTTGGGCATCCAAACATGCAGAAAAGTCAGTGACTGGTGATAGAAGCTGGATATCACCAATAAGAGAGTTTGGAAGATATCTTCAAAGCTGTGGCATCCGTGATGCTTACGTTCTTGGAGATAAGTATATCATTCAGAAATATCGTGCTGAACTATATTTAATGACAGAAACTGAGATTCAATATTTCTTCAAAGAATGTGATAGCTATGTGTTACGACACAAATCACTTGGAAGAGCATATGTATTTCCGGCACTTTATAGATTCTTATATTGTTGTGGTGTCAGATGTTGCGAAGCCAGAAAGCTGAAATGTGATGATGTTCATTTGAAAGCTGGTTACATAGATATTCTCCAATCAAAAGCACATCGTGATAGAAGGTTATTTTTATCAGATGAGTTGATCGTATATTTAACGAAATATGATAAAGCAATATCGAGATGTTTTCCAAACAGGGAATATTTTTTTCCTGGAAGTCATGGTGGGATATGTTCTTCTACTGCTATTTCAACGAATTTTAGAAATATTTGGGTGTCAGCAGGACTTAAGCGTGATGGAAAGATCAAACCCCGTGCATATGATTTTAGACATCATTTTGCGTGTGCTAATATATTAAAATGGACGAAAGAAGGAAAAGATGTTCACGCAATGCTACCATATTTGATGCGATATATGGGACACACTAGGTTAGAAAGCACTTATTATTATATACATCTAATTCCTGATTTCTTTCCTGAATACAGTAAACTAACGGTTTCTACAGAAGAATTACTTCCGGAGGTGGAAACCTATGAAATATAAAAGAAAAAAAGAACCTGATTTTTGGCAATTCGCTCGACGATATCTTCATGATTATATGCCTATTACCAGAAATTTATCAGATAAATCAGTAGAAACTTACAAACAATCGTTAAAAACATACTTACAGTTTTTAGAACAAGAGAAAGAATTAACGAATGAAAAAGTTACTTTTGATGCCTTTTCCAGAAAAAATATCACGGATTATGTAGGTTGGCTGAAAGCAAAAGGATATGCCTCCAAAACAATCAATCTAAAAATAACTGCACTCCGTTCCTTTTTGAAATACTGTAGTGAAGAAGATTTTGAATTAAGGGGCATTTACACGGAAGTATGTACAATAAAAAAGCAAAAAGAAGAAAAGAAACCGATAGAATACCTACAACCGAATGTAACATCAGCGATATTATCTGCCTATGATACCCAAACGTCAAAGTATAGAAGAAATCGAATGCTACTGATAATGCTTTATGATACAGGTGCACGAGTACAGGAATTAGCAGACTTAAATATAAGTTCACTTCATTTAGAAAGGAATACCCCTTTTGTAACTTTAATTGGAAAAGGAAAGAAAAGCAGAAATGTGCCATTATTACAAAAAACGGTACGTCATTTGAGAGAATATTTGAAGGAATTTCATCCAGAGAATAAAGAAGCACCTCTGTTTTACGCTTTATTAGATGGAAAACCACATCGGCTTTCTACAGATACCATAAGTCTTGTATTAAAAAAGGCGGTTGATAAAGCAAGAAAAGCTGGTGCAGATATCCCAGAAAATGTTCATTGTCACACGTTTAGAAAAACTAAAGCAATGGACTTATATAAAAATGGAGTTCCATTACCATTTATTATGCAATTATTAGGGCATGAAAGTATGTCCACAACTTCTGGATTTTATGCTTTTGCGACCTTAGAAATGATGAGTGAGGCTATGAATAAAGCTGCTCCTAAAGTAATCGGAGAGGAAAAACTTTGGAAAAAGAATGATGTCAAAAAGATTCTTTATTCTTTAGATTAATAGAAAAACTATGCCGAAGTTTTCATAGAATGTCCCTAAAATATAGGATTCCATAAAAACTTCGGTATAGTTTTTTCTTCGGCATAGTCGGAATTATACCGAATTCGGCATAATTCCGACCAAGGCAGTCAGTACACTTCAAAAGCATTTACTGAATTTTGTACGTCTGCTTCTATTATACAAAGTATGAGCAAAGCAGGACATCCCTATGACAATGCACCCATGGAACGATACTTCAACACTTTAAAAAATGAATGTATTTATCTGTATGAATTTTCGAAAGAAGAAAGTCTCTATCAAGCAGTAGAAGAATTTGCGTATGTGACCTATAATCATGTTCGACCTCATTCTTCGAATGAGTATCAAACACCATGGGCAACTAGATATGCTAAAAATATATCTTCTAAAATAAGTATAACATAGTAAAATATAAGAAATGGAACGAGTAGGAATTAGAAATAAAAGTATAAAAAAATATTGTTTTATGAGTCAAAAATGTTACAAAAAAGCTTGACCACAACAAGAAAAAGCTTTGATGGTCTTATGGCAATTATCCGTGATACCTATCAGCTAGATCCTTATACAAGTGCTGTTTATTTATTTTGTGGAAAGGATAGTCGCAAAATAAAAGCACTTCATTTTGACAAGGATGGTTTTGTACTTTTACAAAAAAGATTAGATGGAAGTGGACGATTCCAATGGCCACGTAATGCATCGGAAGCACGACTTCTTACTCGTCAAGAATTTCGCTGGTTGATGGAAGGATTATCGATTGACCAACCAAACGCAATTAAATCCGATACGAGAAAGAAAATGTTCTGACTTTTTAAAAGTAGTTTACAGTTATCGCTTTCATAGAATACATTATCTTTTAGAAAAAAAGGACTTATCTAGGGAGGACCATCCAATCATAGAGAATACGATAAAAAAACTTTTCCAAAAACTCCAGATTTCCTTTTTTTGATTTGTCAAAATCAAAAAAATTCTTTATAATAAAAGAAAACGCAATGGAGCAAGAAACCAATGACACTGGATAAGGACGAAATGATTCAAATTTTACTACAAACGAATAAAGAACAGGAACGCACCATGGAAGATTTGCGAAATACGATTCGAGAACTTCGCATAACGGTAGCAAATCTGAACGAAACTCTCGATGAATTTAAGAGAAAGCTCTTTGGCACTTCTAGAGAGAAAACAGCAGCTTCCCAAACAGAGGAAACAGAACGAGAGCATTCTTGTGAAGCATTCGATACCACTTCGGTAAAAGAACACACACGTACTAGAAAGAAAAAATCCGTACGTGCAGATTTATATGACGCCCTTCCTGTTCGAGAAATTCGTTGTCCAGTTCCACAAGAGGAACGAGTTTGTCCAGACTGTGATTCACCATTGCAACCTCTTGGTTATAAGTTTGTAAGAGAAGTATTACGTATTACTCCTGCCAAAGTAGAACGAGTTCGTTATCTACAAGAAAGTTTAGTATGTCCGGTATGCCGTGAAGAAGATGAAACCACGATTGTAACTGCAAAAACACCTACTCCATTACTAGCTCATAGTCCTGCATCTCCAGATATGGTAGCTATGGTGATGTATCAGAAGAGTTATCTTCATCTACCATTTTATCGTCAGGAAAAAGATTGGCTCCAAAAAGGAGTGCCTCTTCCAAGAGAAACCACAGCCCATTGGTATAATTATTGTGCATTAGAATACCTTATGCCAGTGTATGAAAGACTCCATCAGGAACTGCTTCTCCGAGAAATTCTCCATGTAGATGAAGTACCATGTCAGGTACTTCATGAAGAAGGAAAAATGCCAACTTCCACTTCCTACTTTTGGATTTATTTAAGTGGAACCGATGGAAAAGCCCCCATTGTGTTGTATCATTATGCACCTGGACGAAGTGGAGACTATCCGATTGAATTTCTATCAGGATTTCAAGGAATGCTTCATTGCGATGGCTATTCTGCCTATGGAAGGATAGAAGATGTGCTGTTGGTGTGTTGTTTAGCACACTGTCGTCGGAAATTTTTTGAAGCCCTTCCAAAAGAACGACAAAAGAAACTAAAACTGTTGGATATTTATTCCGAACAAGAGATAGCAGAGCCTATGATTCCAGAGGAAGTAGAGCATCGAATACTACCTGCGGAAAAAGGAGTGGTATTCTGTAATCGTTTGTTTTTTCAAGAACGTCTTTTGAAAGGTCTTTCTGCGGAAGAACGAAAACAGAAACGTTTAGAAACAGAATCCAGCATTTGGGATGCCTTTTGGTTATGGCTGGATACCTTGATTCCAACTCGAGGTAGCAAACTGGAGAAAGCAGTAAACTACGCCTTAAATCATAAAGATACTTTGATGAATTATCTTTTGGATGGTAGATGTGAAATCTCCAACAATGCTGCAGAGAGGATGGCAAAATCCTATGTTACTGGACGTAAAAATTTCCTATTTCATAATACAGTAGATGGAGCAATCGCCAGCTCCATTGTATTTAGTCTCATAGAAACAGCAAAGGCAAATCACTTAAATGTGTATCAATATCTTTATCTCCTGCTTCTGTATATGCCGGACTACAAAAATGAGCCCACAGGCATCGAACAGTTATTGCCATGGAGTGATTTTATCAAAGAGAAATGTTCAGGAATTATAGATACCAAAAACATAACACCAGAAACACGAGGGAACCTTTCAATATAGGGTTCCCTCGTGTTTCTGGTGTTTATTCATCGCTTACGTTTGAACTGCATTCAGTATAACAAAAAGAGGTTTCTGAAACTAGACAGTCGGTTTTGAAGTGCTTACATATTTTTCTATAAATCTGTCAATCGGAAGATATAAATCATCATATCTCTTGCGTATTTCATCATCTGTCCAATCCCACCAAGCAATTTTATTAAGTGCCTCTATCTGCTTTGATGTATATCTATACTTGATTATACGTGCTGGAACTCCACCCACAACAGCATAATCTGGAACATCTTTTGTAATTACTGCTCCAGCTCCAGCAATTACTCCATTACCAATACTAACTCCATTTGTTATAATAACATTTTTCCCAAGCCAAACATCATTTCCAATTTTACAATATCTTATCTTTATATGTTCTGCATGTGGATGAACCCCCGAAAAATACCAAGGAGCATTGCATTCATCATCATAATTAGGAAAAAATGAAGATACACTCTTATCATAATAGATAAACGGACTTGTTGTAATATAATCTGTAGCATGATTCAATACTACATCTGTTCCATCAGCAAAACTACAGAAAGCACCTATTGATTCAATAAAAGGATTTTGACACAAAGGACCATAACTATATTTTCCACATTTAGGTTGCTTTGTTTGATTACAAATATTTATATCTATAGAATTCATACTCTCTAATTCTAATATATTTTCAGAAGCAAAATATGACATCGCAAGTTTTTTTAATTCTATATATATATATCGATTGATAGAAGCAAGAATAAGAACATAATCTTCTCTTCTTATACTATCTAAAAAAGAAATTTCCTTAATATCAGAATTAAATTGATATTTATGATTATCAATTAAATACGCTGGTTCAATTCCATAAATATTTTTCATAATATTAATAATTTGTATACCTACATCTCCACAAGGAAAAACAATAATCTTCTTACTTAAGTCTTTCCCTCTTATATTGAAACTATGTTCTATACAATCTGTAATTTGTGTTATAAGTGTCTTCATTAAATAATTCCTTTCGATAATAAATTTTATAATTACTAATCTCACATAAATATCGTAAGTACATCAAAAAAAGGGTAAGCACATCAAAAAAAGGCGTATGGAAGTACTATCATTTTCATGGTATATTTTCCATACGTTATTTTTTTACACATTTTTTTCTTTTTTGTTTCAGGCGAACTTCCTCTGGGAGCTGGTTCGACCATGGCAAATACTTATCTAATATCTCTGGTGCTTTCTCATGGGCATACCCTATCTCAGGAAGTTCTGTCAGAAGATAATTTAAATATTCATACACATCTAAATCGTTGGCTCTCGCACTTTCTACGATAGTATAAAGTACGGCATTGGCTTTTGCTCCTTTCGGAGTATCTGCGAATAACCAAGCCTTTCTACCAACTGCAAATGGGCGAATATGAGATTCGATTAAGTTATTGGATTCACTAATCGACCATCTTCTAAAAATGTCTGAAAGCCTTGTTTATGATTTTTAGCATAATTCAGTGCTTTCATTAACTTTTCATTCGTTGTTGGTAGTTCCCTTGTTTTTTCTACCCACGACCAAAAGGCATCGAGAAGGGCTGTGACACCACTCTGACGCTGTTCTTTTCGTTCTTCCTTACTAAGGTCTTTGAGTTTTTCTTCCAATTGAAACAGAAGATTAATATATTCTCGACCTTCGGCACCCTTAGAACCTGGTAATTCTTTCCCTTGATTATCTAATGGAATACTATCTACAAAGTAACGACGAAGGTGGGCATAACACAAACTCAGTTTCACTTGCTCTATATTTTCATATCCTTGATAAGCATCCGTAATTAAGTACCCTGAAAATCCTTTCAATAATTCTTCGGCTATGGTTCTAGCACGGCTTTTCGAATAATGAAAGAATGTGGCACGTATTTCTTCACAAGCAGCACTTTGCATTACCCAAACATAAGAGTTCGTACTTGCTTTTCTTCCTTCTTCTTTGTTACATTGTATCGTAGTTTCGTCCATATGTAACACAGCACAAGAAAGTAATGCTTGATGGATTCTATCATACAGTGGAGTCAGCCATTCTTCACTACAGCGAATGACCCAACGAACCATATCAGCTCGTGGTAATACTAACCCCATCCGATAGAAATCATTCTCTTGGCGATGTAACGGAATTCCCATCGCAAACTTTTGATACATCACCCAAGATACAAGAGAATGAGTGGCTATGGAATGAGGAAGTACTTTGGCTGGAATGGCTGCTTTTTGAAAGTGTTCTTTTTCTGCACTGCCTTCTTTGATGCCACATTCCGTACATTTCGCTACTTGACGGACAACTTGAACCACACGTACTTTGGCAGGGATAAACTCTACTTCCGTACGCACAAGCTGTTTTCCTATTACTTTTAAGGGAGCTCCACAGACGGAGCAAGTGTCATCTTCTGGAATCACATATTCTTCGATTACTTTTGGAATGCCAGCCAGTAATTCTTCTCGAATGCCTGGTTGACGAGGCGTTCTTTTGTAGCTTTTTACTGCTACTTTCTTTTGTTCGATAGATAATTGTTCTGCTAATTCTTGGTTGGTTTCAAAAAGGCAAAGTTGTCCCTCGGTTATTTCGCTAGAACGTCCAAACAGTTTCTTTCTTGCATGAAGAAGTGCTTGTATCATATGTTCTATTTGGATATCCTTTTTCCGAATCAATTCGTCTTTCTTTTCTAATTCTGCTTGCTGTTTTTCTATCTTTACTTGTTGCTTCTCTAATTCTAATTTTTGTTGTTCTACGAGTGTTCGAAGTCGTTGTAATTCCTCTAATTCTGTCATGTGTTTTCCCTTTACTTTCCTGTGTTTGAAGTACTTTTAGTATACCATATTTTTCTCTTTTTTACCACAAAAAGAAAGCAAAAAAACAACGAAAAAGTGCCGAATTTCTCGCACTTTCTCCCTGTTTTTTCGTCATTTTTTTACCTTAATAACAGAACTTTTGACTTGACATAAACACCGAATGATGGGCTTTTTTCTGCTCGATTTCTAATCCTTCGGATAACCATTCTACTTGCTGTTTTGTAATTAATTTCACTTCTTCTTGTTTGGATGGCCATTGAAATTTCATCTCCTCCAGTAGCTTTTTTTGTGCTAAAATAAATCCATTTCGGTCATAACGTAATACTTTGATGGCATTTCGTTTTTTGTTACAAAATAAGAAGACACAATCTTCTTGAAATGGGTCTAAACCGAATTTCATAGTAACTAAAGCAGATAATCCTTCTAATTGCTTTCTGAAATCGGTAGGTCCACAAGCAAGATAAATATGCGTGGAAGAAGTAAGGAATTGTTTCATCATAATTGTTTTACCACTCGTAAAAAAGATAATAAGGTTTCTGGTTGAAAATCATCTGGAATGATTAGTTTCATTCCTTGTACATATAGTGTGAGTCGATTTTCTACGGATGCTGTACGTGTAGTAAAAGTACTAGAACCAGAACCTAGAGAAACTTCTGC
Source organism: uncultured Clostridia bacterium (assembly GCA_937888895.1). Taxonomy (GTDB): domain Bacteria; phylum Bacillota; class Clostridia; order Lachnospirales; family Lachnospiraceae; genus SIG299. Next base: position 8,110 of record CALASV010000288.1, read on the forward strand.
AAACATAGGTACTTGGGACGTATCCTGTTTCACTTTCAGTTGTCTTTTATAATAGTGAAACTGTTGCTCCTCGATATGATGTTTTAAACACCAAGCTCGAATTTCCATTCCACTTTGCTCCCAATCCGAAATGCGTTGTTGCCAAAGTTCTTGTTTATTTTTTTCTATCAAATGAAAAACCTCCTTTTGTTGAACTGCACCCAGTATAACAAAAAGAGGTTTCTGAAACTAGACGGTCGGTTTTGAAGCACTTACAGTATACCATGAAAATGATAGTACTTCCATACGCCTTTTTTTGAAGCACTTACAATAAACTTTACTTTTTAATAGCCGAAGTAATAACAAGTTCTTCACAAATACTGATAGTAATAGTTTCAAAATCAGAAAGATTTGCTTGTTCCACATTTCGTCTCTGATTTACGGAAACATGAACATAAGCATGATATGAATCATCAATAAAAACAACTAAACACAACTTTACAAGTTTCACTTCTGCAAATACATCTAAATATTCTCTCAGTCTGCAATGATTATTTTTTCAGGATATTTACGAAATATCATCGTCATTGGTAAATTTTCTATTGCAACTAATACCTTCCGATTATTCTTCGTTAAATATTCTAAACTGAATCCTTTTCCTCCTGCTTACACAATTATATATATGGTCCATTATTCTCCTTTCTCTTCACTTTTTTCCATATACGATTCCTCTCCTAAAATCCATAGAATATGAAATATCTTCATCATATACAAAAAACATATAACCTTTGGAAGTTGAGGTCTGATATCCCAACGAATTTAAAATAAACTTAATATTTTCTTCATCATTCTGTTTATGATAACTACATATAGAACATCTTGCATTACTTTCATTCAATACTCTTTTTCCACCCAACAACGCATCTATTTCTGCACCTTCTATATCCATTTTCAAAAAATCTATTCTTTCTTTTACTAATGAATCTAAAGTAATCGTACTTTCAGAATCATATCTTGCTAAAAACTTATTACAAAACACCACTTTATCCTGATAATCAGCAAACGTTCTTTTTAATGGTTCTATCCAAATAGGGTCAGATTCAATAAGATAAATTTTTTTAGCGTTATCAATAAATCTTAATGCAAAATTACCTTCACATACACCCGCATCAACAATAATACTATCAGGTTTTATTTCTGTTTCATTTTTTACATATAGATGTGGCGAATTAATGTCTTGTTCATAAAGTATATCAAAAATACATTCCTTTCCATTACTTGTAGAAAATAAATAATTTTTAGGGAAATACATTTTTTTATTTTCAAATATAATATATGGCATACCATCATTATCTCTATTTACATAATACACTATACTTGTTTCTTTTTCATATGAACCAAATATATTAAAGCCATTTAATTGATAATATATTAAACTTTCTTGAATTTCTAAGTTATTACTTTCTCTATATTTTTCACAAATTATTTCAGAAAGATTTTTTTCAATATTTTTATATGTAAGTATTTCTTTATTCTTTATTTTAAGTTTATCTATAATTGTTTCAAAAATTTCTGTATAAAAAATAGAACATATAATAATCGTATCAAATTCAAAATTTTGTATTTCCTCAGGAGAAATAATTTGTATTCCTTTATATTGTTTTCCCCATAACTCTCTGTTACTATCTGTAAACGCACAAATTATATAATCTTTATATAATACTTTTTTTAAATAAAAATTTTTTGCCGTATTCCCTAACCCCCAAATAATTGCTTTCTTTCTTTTCATATTTAATCTATCCTCTAATCTTAATATTATATGTCAAATAAAATTGACCCACTTCCATGGAAATCAATTTTTAAAAAATTACTATTTAACCTGTTACTCTTCGATATGATTCTTGGAACACTAAGCTCGAATTTCCATTCCACTCTACTCCCAACCCGAAATGTGTTGTTGCCAAAGTTTTTGTTTATTTTTTTCTATTAAATACATATTCTCCTTTTATTGAACTGCACTCAGTATAACAAAAAGAGAAGTACTAAACTAGATGGTCGGTTTTGATGCACTTACATTTTATCAAAGGGAAATGTTCAGGCATCATAGATACGGAAAACATAACACCAGAAACACGAGGGAACCTTCCAATGTAGGGTTCCCTATAAGGCGTGTACGGGTGATTCTTCATCACTTACTATCCATACCTCACGAAGCTCATCTTGGTTGAGAACATCAACTTACTTATTATTCGTTTCGTCGTGCCCCTTTGGTACACATCGTTTCGTAAATTCCATAATAACAGTAAGTGCATCAAAACCGACCGTCTAGTACAAGAAACCTCTTTTTGTTATACTGGTTACAGTTCAACAAAAGGAGTTTTTTCATTTGATAGAAAAAACTTGTAAAGTGGTGTAACTATACATACTTTTTAAATTCATCACAATGTAACTGTTGTACCAAACTTTTTATTTCTCCAAGCTTATCTCTAGAACATATCATAGTAACATCTTCTGTATCAACAACTATTACATTTTCTAAACCTGCCACAGCAAGTAATCTATCTTTACCTTCAATAATACAATTATAAATACTATGAGAAACAACATTTCCATGAACAATATTTCCTTGCATATCTTTCTTATTTATACGTTCTAAAGAAAGCCATGAACCAACATCGTCCCAACCAAATATTCCACAATATACCAATAGATTTGAACATTTTTCCATAACGCCAAAATCAATTGAAATAGATGGAATATTTTCATACTCTTTTTGTAATATTTCTTGATAATATTCTTTTCCAATTACATTTTCTACCTTTGACAATCCTTTATATAAATCTGGAATACATCTTTCTATTTCAAACAAAATAGAAGATACTTTCCATACAAAAATTCCACTATTCCAAAAATAATTTCCTTCATTTAAATATTCTTTTGCTTTTTCTTTATCTGGTTTTTCAACAAATTTTTCAACAGAATATAACAATTCTTTAACATTGTTTGTATTATATTTAATATAACCATAACCTGTTTCTGGATAATTAGGTTGAATCCCTATTGTAATCATTGATTCTTCCGTTTCTACTACTTTTGCGACTGTTTTCAAAACTTTTTCAAATTCTTTTTCATTTTTAATCAGATGGTCTGCTGGTAGCACAAACATAACTGCATCTTTTTTTTTCTTCTTTATATGCATTGCACCAAGACAAATACAAGGAGCTGTATTTTTAGCAATAGGCTCATATAGAATATTATCCTTAGGAATATCCTTTAATTGTTCTGTAATTAAAGACTCATAATTTTTATCAGTAACAATATATATATTTTCTTTTTTTACAATATGGTTAATACGCTTCACTGTTAATTGAATTAATGTTTCTTCCGAATCAATTAAAGATAAAAATTGTTTTGGAAATTGTTTGCGACTTCTAGGCCAAAAACGCTCTCCCTTCCCCCCTGCCATTATTAGTGCTGTATATTCCATTATTATAATCCGCCTTTCTG
>CALASV010000289.1 GCA_937888895.1 uncultured Clostridia bacterium
TCCGCTGTGTATCCCAGCTTGTAGAATACATCTGTGAAAAACTCAATAATACCTTCCTTTGTTATTTTATCTTTGTTGTGTTTTCTGAAAAGTAATTTTATTATGACATGTCAAAATTAGGTTGGTTTCTGCCCTCCTCCGGAAATTTTTCGGGGGGGGGGTACAAAAGTGATAAGTGTAAATAAAAAATCAAAGATAGTAATTCTTTTTATAGCAATTATTCTTATAATATCTATTTTTCTTTTGATTTTTAAAACAAAGTCATCAGAACAACAAACTGCAATAAAAGTAGGATGTATTATGTCAGGAAAAATAGAAGATAGTGGGTGGAATAGTGTACATTATAATGGAATAAAGTCAGCTTGTGATATGTTAGATGCAGAACTTTTGGTAAAAGAAGATGTGAAAGAATTTAGTGGAATGTGTAGTTTGGCTATTGAAGAATTAGTAAAAGCAGGGGTTCATATGATTATTCTTTCTAGTTATGGTTATTCCGAAGAAGTGAAGGATATAATAAAAAAATATCCAGAAGTTGTATTTTATGCAAATTCTTCGGAGTATCATGACAAAAATTTAATTTCTTATTTTGCAAGATTGTATCAAGTAAGATATCTTTCTGGAATTATTGCAGGAATGATGACAAAAAATAATAAAATAGGCTATGTAGCATCTATGGAAAATGATGAAGTAAATAGAGGTATTAATGCATTTACACTTGGTGTAAAACGAGTAAATAAGGATGCAGAAGTTATTGTTTATTGGACAGGAGCGTGGGAAGATAAGGAAAAAGAAGTAATGGCTGCTAATACTTTAATAGAAAATGCACAAGTGGATATTATAACATATCATCAAAATCGAGATTATGTAGCAGAAGTGGCAGAAAAACAAGGAATTTATTGTATTGGGTATCATTTGCCACCAGAAAATCTAGCACCTACTTATTTAACAACTGTGGAATGTAAATGGGAACTTATTTATAAGCAATTATTCAATGAATTTTTAAAAAGAAGAGAAACTTTACAAAGAAATTATTGGATTGGGTTAGAAGAAGATGCAGTAGGATTGTCAGAGTATTCTTCTTTGATTTCAGAAGAAATCAAAGAAGTAGTAGAACTTGCAAAACAGGAAATTATGGAAGGAAAAGCAGTGTTTTCTGGTTTAATTTATGATACAAGAGGACAACTTCGATGTTATGAAGGGGAAATGATAAGTGATGAGGCACTATTAGAGCAGTTTGATTGGTTTGTAAAGGGTGTAAAAATCTATGAATAAGAGGAATAAAAGAAAAGCAAAACGGTACATAAAGCGTTATGTAAAATATTATAAAACAATGATAATGCTTGCAGCATTTATTGTAGTAATTTTAATCGTTGGTGTATTTATGCAAAGCAAGTTGCAATCTTTATTGCAATATTATGCTGGAAATCAAGTGACACAACAAGCAGAAGTTTTATCAGAGTTACTAGAGGAAAAGTTTAAGGTAGAGTTGACTTGTTTAGAACATGTTTCTGTTTTGATAGAAAAAGATACTATCAATAAAGAAAACATATTGCAAACTTTTGAAGAAATGGAACATTGTACTGCTATGGGGCTTTTAGAACTTGGTGGAAAAGCTGTGTATGGGGAAACTTTAAGTATACAGGAATTTTCAGGCATTCAAGATTCGTTTCGTGGAAATAAGGCGATTTCTTATGTAGAAGGAAAAGGGTTATTGTTTACTGTGCCTGTATATAGTCATAAAAATGTCCGATATGTATTATATAAATATTATGACAATGAATTATTGACAGAAATTTTTCATGTGGAATGTTATGATGGAGAAGGAAAAGTTTTTATAACAAATCGAGAAGCACAAGTTATTGTTCCTAGTAAAGATGAAGATTTAGAACAATTTCTTTTTTATGATGAAACAGGGCAAGAAACTTTTGAACAAATAAAACGAGAGTTAACTATTAGAAAAGCAACTTCAGAACGATATCAAAGAAAAGAAAACTTTCATTATTTATTTGTATCAGAAATTGGTACAACAAATTTTTTGTTAGTTGGTACCATTCCAAGAGAAGTTGTATCGGAAGGTATTTCTAATATTACAACCTTGATTTGGTGGGTATTCGGTTTATTGCTTTTATTATTAGCGATTGTTTTAGTCTTTTTATTTGGTGCAGAAGAAAAGACGAAAGAAAGTGAAGAGCTTCGAAAAGCAAAATTATTAGCTGATGCGGCAAATCATGCAAAGAGTGATTTTCTTGCCAATATGTCTCATGAAATTCGTACTCCAATTAATGCAGTTATTGGTATGAACGAGATGATTTTAAGAGAATGTCATGAAAGTAACATCAATAAGGAAAATATTTTAGAATATGCAGTCAATGTAGAAAGTGCAAGCAAAAATTTGCTTTCTATTGTAAATGATATTTTGGACTTTTCTAAAATTGAAGCTGGGAAAATGGAGATTATAGAAGAAAATTATATTTTTAGTTCCTTATTGAATGATGTGGTTAATATGATAGATTTAAAGGCAAAACAAAAGAATTTGCAATTATTTGTTAAGGTAGATGAGGAATTGCCAAATCAATTATATGGGGATGAAAATAGAATCCGTCAAGTATTAGTTAATATATTAAATAATGCAGTTAAATATACGAATGAAGGTTATGTACAATTATTTATTGGAAAAGAAACTATCGAAGAGAATAAAATTCAATTAAAAATAGTAGTGCATGATACAGGGATTGGTATAAAAAAAGAAGATATGTCAAAGTTATTTGGCACATTTGAGCGTTTAGATATGAAGAAAAATCGTAATGTAGAAGGTACAGGTTTAGGTCTTGCGATTACTTCTAAAATGGTAAATTTAATGAACGGAACGCTAGAAGCAGAAAGTATTTATGGTGTTAGTTCTACGTTTACAGTTTGTTTGCCACAAACAGTAGTAAATCAAGAACGAATTGGAAATTTTCAACAACGATTCAAAGAATATAAACAAAATTTACAGAAGTATAAAGAATCTTTTATAGCACCTAATGCAAAAGTAATGGTAGTAGATGATAATAGTATGAATTTATTTGTTGTGAAGAAATTGTTAGAAAAGACGAAAGTACAAGTAGTTACTTGTATGAATGGAGAACAATGCTTAAATTTAGCAAAAGTAGATAAATATGATATTATTTTGTTAGACCATATGATGCCAGGTATGGACGGAATTGAGACATTAAAGAATTTAAAGACAATGGACGATAATCAAAATAAGAATACTCCTGTCATTGCTTTAACAGCAAATGCTATTTTAGGTGCAAGGGAAGCATATTTAAGAGAAGGATTTGATGATTATTTAAGTAAACCAATTGATGGTATGCATTTAGAAGAACTTTTACAAAAATATATTTCAAAAGAAAAAGTGAAAAAATCAGAAGAACTAGAACAAAAAGAAGAATTAATAGAAAAAGAAGTACAAAAGGAAGAGATTCAAAAAGCAGAGAGTTCAAAAGAACAAGAAGCTTTAGAGGTACAAGAAACAGCTATGTTAGAAGAAATAAAAGAACCTGAACAAGAAATAGAAGATTTTGCATGGTTAGATATTGAAACAGGTTTACAATATAGTATGGATAGTGATGAGATGTATCGAGAATTTTTGCAAATGTTCTGTGATATGAAAGAGGAAAAAAAGACAAGTATTCAAGAATATTATGAAAAAGAAGATTGGGAAAACTATACAATTGTAGTACATTCCTTAAAATCTACTTCTAGAAGTGTTGGTTGTATTTTATTGTCAGAAAGAGCAAAAGAATTAGAGTTAGCAGGACATCAAAATCAAATAGATGTTATTAAAGAAGGTCATAAAGAAATGATAGAAGTTTATGAAAAAACAGTAGAAAAAGCATTACAATACTTAGAATCTTAAGTTATGAGAGAAGGAAAAGAACATGAGTAAAGTTTTAGTTGTAGATGATGATTTTATGAATTTAAGAATGGCAGAAATGATTCTTACGAAACATGGATATGAAGTAGTAAAGGCAGAGTCAGGTTTAAAATGTTTGGAATATTTAAAACAAGAACTGGTAGATTTAATTTTATTGGATGTACACATGCCACAAATGGACGGTTTTGAAGTGTTAAAGCAATTGAAAGAAAATGAGAGTTTAGCAGAAATTCCTGTTATTTTCTTAACAGCAGATAATGATAAGAAGGTAGAAATTAGAGGCTTAAAAGAAGGTGCAGCAGATTTTATTACAAAGCCATTTATTGCAGAAATTATGTTGCAACGTGTAAAGACAGAAATAGAATTTATACATTTACAAAAGCATTTAAAAGAGGAAGTAGAACAGCAGACAAGAAAAGCAGAAGAACGAAGAAAGAAATTAGAACGACTGACTGCACAAGTTATGTTGACGCTTGCAAATACGATTGATGCAAAAGATAGATATACAAATGGACATTCGATTCGTGTAGCGGAGTATGCAAAGGAAATTGCAAAGCGTGATGGAAAGACGGAAAAACAACAGGAAGATATTTTCTTTATCGGGTTATTGCATGATATTGGAAAGATAGGTATTCCAAATGCAATTATCAATAAAACTTCAAAGTTAAGTGATGAAGAATATAATTTAATTAAAGCACATCCACAAATTGGAGCAGGTATTTTGCAAAATATGGATGAAATCGAAGGTGTAAGCATAGGTGCACATTGGCATCATGAGCGTTATGATGGAAAGGGATATCCAGATGGTTTAAAGGGAGAGGAAATTCCAGAAATTGCAAGAATTATTAGCGTAGCAGATGTTTACGATACAATGACATCAAAACGTGCTTATCGAGATGTTTTACCACAGAATGTAGTAAGAGAAGAAATTGAAAAGGGAAAAGGAACACAATTTGACCCTCATTTTGCAGAAATTATGTTACAAATCATAGACGAAGATACCGAATATGAGTTAAGAGAACATTCCTAACAATTTGTTTTTTTGCCCAAAATATTGTATAATATAAAAACAGACTTGGGATATTTGTTTTTATAAAATTGGGAAAGATAGGAGAATAACTATGCGAATTGGAACAGGATACGATGTACATCGTTTAGTCGAGGAACGAGCATTGATATTAGGAGGAGTTTTAATTCCTTATGAAAAAGGCTTGTTAGGACATTCAGATGCTGATGTATTGTTACATGCAATTATGGATGCATTACTTGGGGCAGCAGCGTTGGGAGATATCGGAAAGCATTTCCCAGATTCTGATGAAAAATTCAAAGGAATTTCTAGTATTGCTTTATTAAAAGAAGTGAAAAATCTTTTGGATTCGGAATTGTTTATTGTAGAAAATATTGATGCTACAATTATTGCCCAGCGTCCCAAATTAGCTCCTTATATTACAGAAATGAGAGAAAATATTGCAGATGCATTACAAATTGATATTTCTCAAGTAAATGTAAAGGCAACAACAGAAGAAGGACTTGGCTTTACAGGTAGTGGTGAGGGAATTGCATCACAAGCAGTTTGTTTACTGGAAAATGTACGAAATTATTCTTTTAGTGGTAATAACAATGGAGCATATATTTATGATGGAGAACTGGGTGCAGGAACAGCATGTTCTGGTTGTTCTGGTTGTCATAAACAAGTAGAGAAAGAATAAAGGTACAACAAAGGAGGAAATAAAAGTGAAATTAGTTGTTTGTGTAGATGATAAAATGGGTGTAATGTTTAATAAACGCAGACAAAGTAAAGATGCAAAAGTACGAGAAGATATTCTTTTTATGTTAGAAGAAGGGAAAAAGTTGTTTGTAAGTCCTTATACAGCAAAGCAGTTTTTACCAGAAGAACAAGAAAAATTACACATAAGCGAAACTTTTCTTTTTGATGCAACAGAGGAAGATATTTGTTTTGTAGAAGATAGTGATGTTTCACAAATGGGAGATAATATAGAGAGTATTATTTTATATCGTTGGAATAGACATTATCCATCCGATAAATATTTTACTTTAGATTTATCGAAGTATGATTTAGTATCTTCTATTGATTTTGTAGGAAATTCTCATCCTGAAATGTTGAAGGAAGAATATAGAAAGAAAGCAAACATAGAACAATTACAAGAGGAGATTTTGCAAGAAACTGTAATTGAATATGAGGAAGATGTTGTTTTAGAATACGCAAACGAAGAATAGGAGGCCAAAATGAAGCATATCAAAAAATATTTGTTAGTATTGATTTTTTGTTTGAGTTTATGTGGTTGTGGTACATCAGGAGAATTGGGACAAAATATACAAGATATATTACAAGAATTACCAACAGAAGAAATTACAGATGCTATCACAGATGTAATTACGGATACGATTGTAGATTTGTTAGAGTCAACGCCAACTCCAACACCCGTGTCAAATACACAATCATCACAATCTTCGGGAAGTAATAGTGAAGCGAAAGAAGTGACTACGGATTTTAGTGTGATAACAGAAATTTCTTTAGAGGATATTCCTAAATATACAACAGAAGCATTTGCTGTAGTGAATGACAATGTGCCATTTTTTACAGTAGATAGTACTTTTACTACTTCATTTGAAGTATATCCAGATTTAGATGAATTAGGTAGATGCCAAATTGTATATGCAAATGTTGGAACAGATATTATGCCAACCGAAGAAAGAGGAAGTATTAGTTCTGTAAAACCTAGTGGTTGGGTAAACGCTAAGTATGATTGCGTAGACGGAAGTTATTTATATAATCGTTGTCACTTGATTGGATTTCAGTTGACAGGAGAAAATGCAAATAAAAGAAATTTAATTACAGGAACGAGATATATGAATGTAGATGGTATGTTACCATTTGAAAATATGATAGCAGACTACGTAAAAGAAACAAAAAACCATGTGATGTTACGAGTATATCCAATGTTTGATGGGGATAATTTAGTAGCAGATGGTGTATTGATGGAAGCTTGGTCGGTAGAAGACGATGGAGAAGGTGTTTGCTTTAATGTTTTTGTTTACAATATTCAACCAGGTGTAGAAATCAATTATGCTACAGGAGAAAGTAAGTTAGCTGAGTAGTTAGTACAGCCTTAATAAAATCTTGACAAAAAACGCTGAATTGCATAGAATAGAGTAAATGCAAAAAGGCGGCATGAGGAGAGAAAACAGAAATGGACCGTCTCTATACTTTATAGAGATGGTCTTTTTTATAAAGTTTTCTTTTCATGTTGTAATGCACGAAAGTTTTATGATAAAATTTTTGTGCTAGGGAGGAAATTATGAAACTGATTCGCTATGTGAAGGAAGAAATAAAAGTAATTATGGAGCGAGACCCAGCGATTAAAACTCCAATAGAAGTGTTTTTATATCCAAGTTTTAAGGCAATTATGCGTCATCGAGTTGCCCATTGGTTATTTGAACATAAACATTATTTTTTAGCAAGATGGTATTCTCAAAGAACGGTTAGAAAAACAGGAATTGAAATTCATCCAGGTGCTAAAATTGGGAAAGGTCTTTTTATTGACCATGGAAATGGAGTTATTATTGGAGAAACAACAGTCATTGGAGATAATGTTACTTTATATCAAGGGGTAACACTAGGTGGTACAGGAAAAGAAAAAGGGAAACGTCACCCAACGATTGGAAATAATGTAATGATTAGTGCAGGTGCGAAAGTATTAGGTTCTTTTACAGTAGGAGAAAATTCAAAGATTGGAGCAGGTTCGGTTGTATTATCGGAAGTACCCCCAAATTGTACGGTTGTTGGTGTTCCAGGTAGAGTAGTAAAACGTGATAATGTGCGTATTCCAAGAGAGGATATGGACCAAGTTCATTTGCCAGACCCAGTGAAAACAGATATTGATGAACTTCAGAAAGAAAATAAACGCTTGTCGAAGTTAATTGATGTATTATTGAAAGAAAGAGATATAAAAAATAAATAAAGGTAAACAATAGTTTTAGTTTGTTTATTGGATAAGGAGGAAGTATGGAGAACAAAGTTTATTTGTTTAATACACTGACAAGAAAAGTAGAAAATTTAATTCCAAATGTAGATGGAAAAATTAATATGTATACTTGTGGACCAACGGTATATCATTTTGCACATATCGGAAATTTGCGTTGCTATATTATGGAAGATATTTTGGAAAAAACACTTCGTTATGTTGGTTACGATGTAAAGCGTGTTATGAATATTACGGATGTTGGTCATTTATCTAGTGATGCTGATACGGGCGAGGATAAAATGTTAAAGGGTGCAAAACGAGAAAATAAAACAGTAATGGAAATTGCACAGTTTTATACCAATGCCTTTTTTGCAGATTGTGAAAAACTTCGGATTAAGCGTCCTGATGTGGTAGAACCAGCAACGAATTGTATTGATAGTTTTATTGAAATGATTGAAGTATTATTAGAAAAAGGCTATGCTTATATTGCAGGTGAAAATGTATATTTTGATACTTCTAAGTTGAAAGAATATTATGTATTTTCTAGTCAGTCGGAAGAAGAATTGATGGTTGGTGTTCGTGATGATGTAAGTGAAGATTCTAATAAGAGAAATAAGAGTGATTTTGTACTTTGGTTTACAAAATCTAAGTTCGATAATCAAGAATTAAAGTGGGATAGTCCTTGGGGTGTTGGTTATCCAGGTTGGCATATTGAATGTTCTTGCATTAGTATGAAACATTTGGGTGAATATATGGACATTCATTGTGGTGGTATTGACAATATATTCCCACATCATACAAATGAAATTGCTCAAAGTGAAGCCTATGTAGGTCATAAATGGTGTAATTATTGGTTCCATGTACATCATTTGACGGAAAAAGGCAATAAGAAGATGAGTAAATCAAGTGGAGAATTTTTAACAGTATCTTTATTAGAAAAGAAAGGTTATCATCCATTAGTATATCGTTTCTTTTGCTTACAGTCCCATTATCGTAAGCCTTTAGAATTTTCCTATGATGTATTAGATAATGTAGCTGTAGCTTATGATAAATTGCATAAAAAAGTATTGGAATTAAAAGAAGATGGTGCTGTAGATAAGGAAAAATTTGCGACATATCGTGCAAAATTTGAAGAAGTATTAAGTAATGATATGAATACATCCATGGCAATTACAATGGTTTATGATGTATTACGAGATGATATGAATGATGCAACAAAGAAGGCATTGATTGCAAGTTTTGATGAAGTACTTTCTTTAGATTTAACAGTAGCAGAAGAAGTAGCAGCAGTAGACGCAGAATTAGAGGCATTTATTGTTGCTAAAATTGCGGAACGTAAAGAAGCAAAAAAGGCAAAAGATTTTGCAAAGGCAGATGCGATTCGTGCAGAACTTTTAGAAAAAGGAGTCCAGATTAAAGATACAAGAGAAGGAACTGTCTGGAGTGTATTGTAGGATAAAAGAATAATAAAGTCTGCCTCATTATGAAAATAGGTTTTGTGATGAGGCAGATTTGCTTGCTTATCTAGGAGGCATAAATTTGGAACAAGCAATAAAGAAAACTTTTGAACTAGAGGAAAGCAATGCAAATCAATATTCTCCACTTGTGTTAGCCTATATGGGTGACTGTGCATACGAAATAGTGATTCGTACCTTATTACTTCATAAAGGAAATACCCATGTAGACCGATTGAATAAACGTGCAAGTAACTTAGCAAAAGCAGGAACACAAGCTCAAATGATAATGGCAATTTTAGATAATCTTTCCGAAGAAGAAGTTGCTATTTATAAAAGAGGTAGGAACGCAAAATCATATACAAGTGCAAAAAATGCAAGTATTAATGATTACCGAAAAGCAACAGGGTTTGAAGCATTGATTGGATGGCTTTATTTAAAAGAGGAATTTGACCGTATGACAGAAATTATTCGTATGGGTTTTGAAGCAATCGGAGCAGATATATTAGAGCAAAATAGTATATCAGAAGAATAAAGGAGTTAAAAAGTGGAAAATAAAGTAGAAGAATTGAAAATAGAGGGTAGAAATGCTGTCATTGAAGCATTTCGTTCTGGAAAACCAATTGATAAATTATTCTTATTAGATGGTTGCCAAGATGGTCCAATTAAAACTATCTTGCGTGAAGCAAAAAAGGGAGATACGATTATTAACTTTGTATCAAAAGACCGTTTAGACCAGCTTTCTGAGACAGGAAAACATCAAGGAGCAATTGCGTATGTTGCTGCCTATGAATATTCAGAAGTAGAAGATATGTTAGCACTTGCAAAAGAACGTGGCGAAGCACCATTTTTGATTTTATTAGATGGAATTGAAGACCCTCATAATTTAGGTGCGATTATTCGTACTGCAAATCAAGCAGGAGCACATGGCGTTATTATTCCAAAGCGTCGTGCTGTAGGTTTAACAGCAACCGTAGCTAGAACATCAGCAGGTGCATTAAATTATACTCCAGTAGCAAAAGTAACAAACTTAGTACAGACAATGGAAGAATTAAAAAAGCAAGGATTATGGTTTGTTTGTGCTGATATGGACGGAGAAGTGATGTACCGTCAAAATTTAACTGGACCAATTGGGTTGGTCATTGGAAATGAAGGAGAAGGCGTTAGCCGATTAGTAAAAGAAACTTGTGATTTTACAGCAAGTATTCCAATGAAAGGACAGATTGATTCGTTGAACGCATCAGTAGCAATGGGTGTACTAGCGTATGAAATTGTACGACAGCGTATGAAATAGAATATATAGAAAAGGGGCGTGTTGTTTTGATGGAATATACAGATGAGATACTTGTGGAAAAAATTATGGCTGGGGATATGGAAGCTATGGATTTTTTAATGAACAAGTATAAAAATCTTGTGAGAAGTCTAGCACGTCCTCTTTTTTTAGTAGGTGCTGATAAAGAAGATTTAATTCAGGAGGGAATGATTGGTCTTTACAAGGCAATTCGTGATTTTAGAAAAGAGAAAGAAGTTTCTTTTCAACATTTTGCAGAACTTTGTATTAACAGACAAATGTATAGTGCAGTAAAAGGTTCCAATACAAAAAAAAATCAACCATTGAATAATTATATTTCGATTGATAGTATGATAGGGACGGAAGAACAAGAAGTGTCAATGGAAAAATTATTAGGAATGGCACTAGGTAGAAATAGAAATCCAGAACAATTAGTTATTGACAAAGAGAGCGTAGATGTGTTACAATATGCAATTGTAGGGCAGTTAAGCAAGATGGAACGTCAAGTTCTTTTTTACTACATGAAAGATTATAGTTATAATCAAATTGCTGTTGCGGTAGGAAAAGAGGTCAAGGCAGTCGATAACGCCATACAAAGAATTAAAAAAAAGCTCTCACAGGTTTTAGAAGAACTTGATGGATGAGTGTGCTGATGTGGCTCAGAGGTAGAGCACTTCCTTGGTAAGGAAGGGGTCACGGGTTCAATTCCCGTCATCAGCTTTTCAGGTACTCAAAGGAGTACCTTTTTTTTATTTTTTATTTGGTTTTGGTAGAAAAAAGTAGTAAAGTGTGGTATTCTAATAATAAGTTTTGAAAATATAATCAAGGAGATGTATATGAAACAATTAAGTAATCTTACAAAGGTGATGTTTTGTATCGTAGCAGTTCTCTTAGTCATAACCGTAGTGCTTGGAATTGCTACGGTAGTAAAAGAT
>CALASV010000290.1 GCA_937888895.1 uncultured Clostridia bacterium
ATGAGTTTATTTAATGAAGAACAGATAATGAAGTCTTATATTAAAAGTGAGCGTTATGAAGCAGAGCAAGAATCCTTAAAGAATGCAGCACTTACTATGATTCGATTAGGAAAAATCACGGTACAAGATATTGAAAGTTGTTTTCCTACCTTATCTAAAGAGATAGTGGAAGAAATTGAACAAGAAGTTTGCCTATTCTAGGAATATTGGTGTGAGAGAATTTTTCTATGAAACATAATTTTACAGAGCTAATCAAGAATGATATAGGACCTGTGATAGAGTTATTAATCATATTCAAATGTTGCAAAGTGATGTTACAATCAATAAATAGATGATTTCAAGATTCCTATAAGTGAAAGGAAAATGATAATGTCACGAAAGAATCATAAGATGGTAGAAGGAAGACTTCTTCAGATGGATAAAAAATTTTCTGCTTTAAAAGAAAGTCAAAAAACAAAGATTGCAGAATGGTTTTATGAAGCGTATCGTAAGGCTTATATAGAATGTGGAAAAATACCAAGCAAACGAGAGAATGCAATGATTTTAGAATATGTTTTTCAGAAAATTGATGAAGCAGGGATATGGATTCCAAACAGAGAAATATATGCTTATTACAATAGGCGAAAACGTAAATTGCAGAAACGCTTGGAAAAAGAATTTTTAAGGGAAGAAACAAAAGTACCAGAAGTATTTATGACAACCTTATTTGAAATTGACCAAGATATTTATGAAAATGACCTTAGAGAAGAAGGTAGATTAGAAATTATTTCGGCTATGTATCAAAGTGGTATGTCAATCAAACAAATCGCATCTATTGTAAAAATGGATATAAAAGAATTAGAAGAAATAGTGTCTGAAAAGTTTTAACTTATTTCCTGTGATAAAATTTCTATTTCTTATTCAAGTTGATAAGAAATTCAGATATAAAAGATGGGTGGTTAGTGTTTCAACGGATGGTGGTAGATTCAGAGTAAACTGAATTTGAGGAGGTAAAATAAAATGGTGCATTTGAAAGCTGTTACAATAGATAATTATTATGACTGTTTAGGATTAAATCGGGAAGACACAAAATATGTTGGCAGTGCTTGTAATGTAATAGCTGAGGCATATATATATCGTGAAACTTCTCTTGCGTATGCAATATATAATGATGATGATATTATTGGATTAGTTATTTTAGACGAAGAGAGAAAAAATCAACCATATAGATTTACGGATTTATTTATCGCTGATGACTATAGAAATAAGGGATATGGAGAAAAAACTGTAAGGGCAATAATAGATCATTTCATTAGGAAGAATGCAAAATCAATTCAGATACAGGTTCATAATACAAATGAAGTGGCAATACATATATATCAAAAATGTGGCTTTGTTTTCAAAGAGGTCGCATCATGGAATGATGCTTTCTGGGTAATGGAAATGGTATTGGCATAAATCAATTATAAGTTTTGTGAACTATATTTATACCTAACGCTTGTTAAAGAAAAATGGGTAGAGAATAACAGGTGCAAGACGGGAGAAAAGAGGAGCGTTTTGTCAGAGTACGGAGTTTTAGCGAAGTACTTTGACAGCTCCTCTGTCTTTTTTCCGTCTGTACCGTAAGGGAGTGAAAAGAATAGGAAACATTTCTTTAGGATGGTAATGCTTATAAAGAAAAGAGGATGAGTTTCGAAGAATATAAGAATGAAATCAACCAAGGATAGACATAGCAATCCAGAGTTAGATGAAATAGTATAGTAAACTAAAGGTTGTGTAAATCAATTGTTATTTGATAGTATATACCTAAAAAGAATGTTATATTTTTTATATCAAATTAGAGGAGGTATTGCTATGGATATTGGAAAAATAGGAAAACGGATTAGTAGATTACGAAAAGAAAATGGATGGACACAACAGAAGTTGGCGGAGCAGTTGAATGTATCTCCACAGGCTGTTTCTAAATGGGAATGTGGAGAGGCTGTTCCAGATATAGATATTTTAGATAAATTATCCATGATTTTTAAGGTAACAATTGACTCCATTATAAAAGCACAAGAGGTAGAAAAGTTTGTTTTTGAATTTGGTATTGGGATTCTTCCGTACATTGATATGTCAAGAAAGGATAATTTACTTCAGCAAATAAGTTTGTATCATAAAATAGTAGAATTTCCCCATATTCGATTTAAGGATAATATAGAGTTAAAACAAATGCAGTATCGTATTATTTTGGATGATGTTATTATGCTAGATAATAATTTGGAGTATGTAGAAGAAAATAGGAGAATCGAGGAAATGCTATCCTATATAAAATTATATATAAATAAATGCTGAGAGTGAATATACACCTTCCAATTTTTTATACATATAACTTTTAGTTATGTAGTAAGTTTAGGGAATCATATTTGTACTTAACGCTTATCAAAGAGAAAAGGGTAGAGAATGACAGGTGCAAGACGGGAGAAAAGAGGAACGTTTTGTCAGAGTACGAAGCTTTAGCGGAGTACTTTGACAGCTCCTCTGTCTTTTTTCCGTCTGCACCGTAAGGGAGTGAAAAGAATAGGAAATTTATTTAGGATAGTAATGCTGATAAAAAAGGATAGAAAGTTTATTTACAATCATATTTTAGAATGGTAGAATGAGATAGAGAAATTTGAATTTGTTGGAGAGAATGTAGATGAAAAAGACCATAAAAACAGATATAACAATAATTATGATTGCGAGTTTGATTTCAGCAATTTTGTATATAGCATTGGAAGGAATAATAATGGATTATGGGCGAGACATATCAAATCCATTATTTCTTCGATTTATTCCAGTTCTTCTAATTCAATTTGGAATGTCGGTTTTAGGAATCCTCATAGTTTTATTGAAGAATAAGGAAAAATTATCTGATTATGGGTTAGTAAAGAAAAATGTGATTGTTTCAGTTGGTGGATGCTTGCTGGTTTCAATGCCAACGGTCATATTTCTTTGGTTAACAAATGATATTCATGGATTTTTACCATTTCAGGGAATGTTTTTAACAAAAGAAATTTTATACTCCGCTTTTCCAGTAAATATAATTGGTTATATTGTGATTGCATTGGTTTGGGGATTGGGCGAAGGAATGTTTTATGTTGTGTTATCAAAAAAGATAAACACACTAAAACAGCCTAAAAAGTTTTGGAATTTGGGAGCATTTGTTTGTGCATTGATAGCAATTACTATTCATGGAATGATTGGCGTTGATATAAAAATAATCATTGAAGCTATAGCGACATTTGTTTTGATGTATGGTTCAATTGTTGTTTATGATAAAACAAACAACGCATGGGGAAATATACTAATATTTTTTGTTATATGGAATGCGTTATAATTTGGGACAATATATCCTACAACTTTTAGTTTGTCTGAGTGACAAATTCCAATTTATCTTCAGAAACTTCCAGTTTATCGAACTGAATAAAAAATAGAAATGCACTCCCTACAAAGGAAGTGCATTTTTTACTTTGAAAATTTTCTGATAATAGTACCAAACACACTTTTCAGAAAAGAAAGTAACAAAATTAAAAATTGATTTTCTTGTATGGATGTACCATGAAAAGAGGTAGCAGAGGTAGGGAATGGAAGATAATAAAGAAACTATTCATCGTAAAAAGTTAGATAAATTACATAAAAAGTCTGTGAAAGCAGAAAAACGTGTAGAACGAGAAAGAAAAAAGATACCAAAGAAAACGGAGTATTCGTGGAAACGAGCATTAGACGAAACAACAGGCAGAGCAAGTTATGTTCTAAAAGCTGAAGAAAAAAACAAAGCATTGATACAAGATAATCCTGTGAAAAAAGTGTCAGATAGAGTAGGTTTAGCAACGAACTATCTGACACATAACAAGATACATGAGGTAGAAAAGGAAAATTCGGCAGTAGAGGGTTCTCATAAAACGGAAGAAAAGGTAGAAGATATTTATCATTATGTCAAAAGACATCGCAAAAGCAAACGACAAAAAACAACAGAAAAAAGTGGTAAAGTTAGAGAAAAAACAGCTAAAAGCGATAGACGATTTTAAATATGAGAAGTTTTTAGAGGATAATCCTCAGATGCAGGGTAAGAGAAAAAGGGAAAGAAGAACTGAACCAAATACTTCAAAAGGGAATTTCTAAAGTAAAAGCGATAGTGCTAGAAAGCAGAGAAAAATTAGCTACGACTCTTGCAAAATATCAAAAATTAGCTAAGAAAATTGATAATATAGGGGAAGAACTAAAGCAAGTAGGCACTAGCATAGGAAATGTAGGAAGATTGGTAGTTGGAAAAGATGCGAAAGAAGCATCTAAAGAGAAACAAGGCGTTGGTATCACGAAAGATATAAATCAACCAATACAAAAGCATATCGTGTCATTACAACAAAAACTAGAACGAACCGATAGCATATTAGAAAAATTAGATAGAATTTCTAACGATTTAGGAACAGGGAAAGAAGAAAAACAAGAACAACGAGTGTCCATGCAAGAAAAATTATCCCAAAAGAAAGAAGTCGTGGAGCAAAAGAAATCAGCAAAGCAAATGGAAAAGAATAAAGGAAAACAACAAGAAACTTGTCTATCTTAGTAATGTTGGTAAAAAAGTCTTTTTGAAGTGGTGTAGTTGGAGAACGTAGGATAAGAAATCATTTTGTTTGCAGGTGAAAAGGGATAGTTGACATCTATATATACTTTGAAAGAAAAGTATGTTTTTATCATAACACTATAATGACTTTAGTATGGAAGATTTCATAAAGGTAAAGGTTATTTACAATCCTATTTTAGAATGGTAGAATGAAACAGAAAAATTAGAATTTAAGGAGATAATCATGGTACTTGGAACAACCTATATTTATGTGAATGATTTAAAAAAGTCTTTGGAGTTTTATAGTAAATTATTACAAGAAAATCCATGGAAGGCAAATGATGATAGATGGGTACAATTTAGCAATAAAATTGCCTTGTACAATAAAGATTATGATGCCAAAATAATTGGCAAAGAGCCAAGTGAAAGATTTAATCAAGCTTATATTGATGATTTTTATAAAGACACAGGCGTTCCAAAAAACAATCTGGTTGTTTTTAATTTTGAGGTTGATGATTTAAAAGAGGAATATGAGCGATTAAAAAAAGCGAACATAGGCGAAATTTCTGAATTGATGTATGTTAATGTTCATATGCCCTATTGGTATTTTAATATTATTGACC
The DNA here is from genome assembly GCA_937888895.1 of uncultured Clostridia bacterium. Taxonomy (GTDB): domain Bacteria; phylum Bacillota; class Clostridia; order Lachnospirales; family Lachnospiraceae; genus SIG299. Next base: position 5,188 of record CALASV010000290.1, read on the forward strand.
CAGATGGAAATACACTAGAAATAACAGGACGTATTTGACTTGGTTAAATCAGTATGAACGGAGGGCAATATGCAGACTATTGTTATTGTGTTGAATCCAATAAAGCTTGAAAATGCAGATTTAGACTTACGCTATTTTGTTCCAAAGCGTATTGAAGAATTTTCTAATGGTATTATAAAAGATAATGGATATGATTATATCGATACCAAAGAAGGGCAAGGACCACTCATGGGAATTTGGTTAGAAACGAAGTCAGCAAGTGAAAGTTGGCAGATGATTGTAAAATTATTTCAAAATGAAACATTTAAGGGGAATGATTTATCTATGTCAGCAGAAATTTTTCTTTCAGAGAATGATAATGCTGATTTAGAAAATTGTACTTTAGTTTTTCCAAAATGACAAATTTCTAAACTTATTAGAATAAATTAGAATAGGAGTAAAAAATGTTTAACTACGAAAAATTTGAAAATGATATTGTTCAATCAATGCAGATTATTTTAGAAAGATGGATAAAAGAAAATAATGACCTCTATATTTTTTCGCTAGATTGTGTTGGACAAATGGATTCTATTGGAGCAATTGCAAATACTTTCCACTATCTAAAAGAGCAGACTGAGCAGGATTCGGAAGATTATTTGTATTATAAGTATTGTGAAGAGGAATGGGATTTATTTCATACTTTTGAGGATATCTCAGTAGATATGTGTAAGGAGTTAGAGGATAATAGTGATATTTTTATCAATTCTGAAACTCACAAATATTCTGATGTATTTGAGGAACATCGCTGTAAAATAATAGAATGCTGTGGAAATGCACTGATTCGTTTTAGGAAAATCTTAAATTTGAATCATCCTCATATTCTCTTGACACTTAATATTCGAGAGTATTTAGATGGGGAAGACAGAATGGAAATTTTTGACAAAATAAACAATCAGAATATGGTTAAAGAATATTTTGAATATATGACTGAGTTTGTTTAATTTTTGTGCCAAATTCTAATTTTATCAAAATGATTGGATTTGATTGTGGAGTAAAATCTGATATTTGGCTCATCGTTTTAATATAAAATATTTTAGAATTGGAGATTGGAAAATTATGAAAAAAATAGAGCAATTATATAGTGGAGAATTTATTACAATGCTATTATTTGGAAAAGAAGTTTTGGTTGAAGTTTTTTCGGTAGATGGTTCGTATGAAGTGGAAGAAGACGAAAAATGGTTTTTGACAGAGGAAGAACTGGATTGCTTAAATTGGTTTGTAGAACATATAAAAATAGAAGATTATAAACAAGAAATAATGAAATATTGTAATGAGATGTATGAAAATATAGGAGAAGAACCGATAGAGGAAGCGAACTTGGAAAATGAAATTTCAATTTTTGCTATTGCAGTGAATACGAGTGGAATAAAGCAATCAAAAGATGGATTTGTATATCCAGAAATATCATTTTATGGAGATTGTAAATGTGATGAAGAACATGGTATATGTATTGGATTTCGGGATAAAAAATTTTTAGGAATTCATGGACAGGATTGGACATTATAATAGATATAAATATGAGAAATTTAGAAGATTTTAAGGGAAATTAAAGATAGATGGTAAAAAAAGGAAGGGGGAAGTTTTAAAGATAATATCTATATTGAATTAAATGATGTGGTATGTAATTATTTAGAAGGAAATTGATTGATAACTTTCAATTTGTCATACATATAACTTTTAGTTGTATAGTAAGTTTGGTGCAGAATATTTGTGTCTAACGCTTATCAAAGAAAAGTGAGTAGAGAATAACAGGTGCAAGACGGGAGAAAAGAGGAGCGTTTTGTTAAAGTACGAAGCTTTAGTGAAGTACTGGAACAGCTCCTCTGGTTTTTTGTCATCTGCACCATAAGGCAGCGAAAAGAATAGGAAAAATTTTGAATTATTCTGAATTTATGCGAGAATGGATTTGGCGAATAAATGCTAAGTGATTGAGGTTTTTTATTATTTCCATTCACATAATAAGTTAAGAAATAAAATAAATCCATAGGAGAAAGGAACATGACTCATATTAATAATTTTATTAGGAAGAATGATAACTTAAAAATTGTAGAACAAAGAGGTATTTTTACTATCTTTCAGCATAATACAGATATGAGTGTAGGAAAAATGGAAACTCAAACAAAATATTTTATGCAACAAATGGGTGTTGTTCCAAAAAAAGTAGCAATTACATTACAGGATAATGCCATTCGTTTGAAACCAGGTTTGATGCAGTTTATGTTTGGTAATATTCAACAGACTTCAGGTGTCACAGGTGTTGGTGATTTGATGGGAAAACTCGTGAAATCCAAAATGACAGGAGATACTCCAATTAAGCCATTGTATCGTGGGAGTGGAGTATTAGTGACAGAGCCATCGTATTATTTCCCTATTATTGAAGATGCAAGAGAATGGGGTGGTATTGTTTGTGATGATGGTATGTTTATTGCTTGTGATGATGAAGTAAAAGACCATGTGATTGCTCGTAGTAATCTCTCTAGTGCTGTATTTGGTGGAGAAGGATTATTCAATTTATGTTTGGAAGGGAACGGATTAGTTGTATTAAATTCTCCATGTCCAAAAGATGAACTGTATGAAATTGTACTTCAGAATGATGTGGTGAAGATTGATGGTAATCATGCTGTATGTTGGTCAAAATCGTTAGAGTTTACAGTAGAGAAATCAGGAAAATCACTGATTGGTTCCGTAGCTTCGGGAGAAAGTCTTGTGAATGTCTATCGTGGAACTGGTAAAATTTTAATGTCACCTTTGCGTTAGTTATTACTCAAAGGATAGCTTTTAGCTATGTCACTAATAGGAGATTAGAAAATTTGAAGTTTACAGCGTGAGGTATAAGTATTTTATAGCAAGAATTTAGAACATTATAGCAAGGAGTGTTTGAATGACTAAGGAAGAATTTTTAAAGCGTATAGAAAGTGATGAAGAATATTCACCAGGATGGGAAGTTATTGATGATGCATTTGAATTATTATATCCCGGACAACAGCCTAAACACTTTGGAA
>CALASV010000291.1 GCA_937888895.1 uncultured Clostridia bacterium
CCCTTTAAGGAAAGAAAGAGCTAAGTAATGAAGAAAGAACTTATTTGTATCAAATAGAGTAGAAAGGAGAAAAAATGAGTCATATACTTGTATGTCCTCGATGTGGAGGAGAAATAACAGAATATAACAAATCATTTTCTTGCAGTAATTGGAAGAAAGAAGATGGCGAGTGTAAGTTTTCCATTTGGAAAAATTGCTGTGGTGCTATATTTACAATGGAAGATGTAGAAAAACTTCTTGGTGGAGAAACTATAAAAAAAACAAATATATCCAAAGCAGGAAAGGAATATCCTGCTCTTTGGTCGTTACATGATTCGTATGAAGTTCGATTTGAGTATGCCAATCGGGATGGTGAGTCTTCATGTTAATTCTTCCGATAGAGAAAGAAATTGAATCCGAACATAAGGTATTAGGACATTTTACGACTAGACAAGTTTTATGTGGTGGTGGAATTATCTTTTGTGTTGTTATGTTTTATCTTTTATTAGAAGATTTATTTTGGGTATTACTTTGTACGATGCCATTTTTAGTAATATTCGGACTCCTTGGTTGGTATACAAAGTTTGGACTTCCTTTAGAGGACTTTGCTTTGAAAAAATTGCAGAGTTATTATTATAAAAATGAAACAAGAACCTATCGAACCAAAAACTATTATTTTTTCTTATTTCATCAAGCACTGGAAAAACAACAAAAAGAAGTATCTTCTAATAAAGAGAACCAGAGGTAGTAGATATGAGCAAACAGAAACAAACCAAACAAACTATATTTCAAGAATGGAAACAAAAATGCTTCTCTACTTCACATAAACCACCTATTTTACTTGGTAGATTGACTACACAAGATTCTGTACCAATATTTGCTATTCATGAGAAAGACAATCTCATTGAAACGTATCCTGGTCTTTATACTAGGATGTATCAAATACAGGAAAATAATTATCAGACAGAAACCGAAGAAACACAACAACAAATTTTCATTAAGTTACGTTCTATTTTTAATTCCATTAGTGAAGATTGTGAATGTGCCATTACGATTTTTAATAGAGATATCAATATCGAGGAGTTCAAAGATATTGCTTTGAAAAAGGAAACAGGGGATACCTTAGATTATTTGCGAAGAGAATTAAATGAAATCACAATTAGTCGTATGAAAGAAGGGCGAAATGGATTAGAAAAGCTAAAATTTCTTACGTTAGGACTTCATATCTCTTCTTATAAAAAAGCAGTAGAAGTGTTTGATAATCGATTAAATAAGGAAATAGAAACGGCGTTTCAGGCAGTAGATTCTTTGGCTATTCCTGTAATATTAGAAAAGCGTTTAGAAATGCTTCATGATTTATACAATATCAATAATCAAGGCGAATTTATTACTCATACAAGAGTAATGGATGCGTATGGACATTCGAAAGAAATCTCTTCTTTTGATATGGAACATATTCGTGGAATGGGATTGTCTATGAAAGATATCATTGCTCCCAGTTCTATTCGTATTTTTCCACGCTATATGCTTCATGGAGATACGTATGTTTGTGCTATGCGTATTGACCATTATCCTTCTAGTCTTTCGGATGAATTTTTTGTAAAACTTACCGATGTACCATTTAATATGATATCTACGATGAATATTCAACCGATTCCAATACGGGAAGCAAATCAAATTGTTCGTAAAAACATTATGTTAGCACGAAATGAAAAAATAGAGGAACGTAGAGCTTTGCTAAATGCAAATCTTCCAGAAGATATGATTTCTCTTGATACGGAAGAAAAGTTACAAAAAGCAGAAGCATTACGAGAAGAAATGCTAGAAAATGATGAAAAATTGTTCAAAACAGTACATACGATTGTATTTTGGGCAGATTCTAAAGAGCAACTCAGGGAATATACGGAAACGATTACTTCTATTTGTCAGTCCAATGTGGTTGGTATTCATGTGATGGAAGAACTGCAGGAAGAAGGATTTTATGCTACCTTACCTCTTTTATACAATGCGATTTCGAAAAGACAGAAAAGAACATTAAAATCTTCTTCCCTTACTTGTGCTGCTATGCCATTTTCTGCAATGGAACTAATGGATGCAGGAGGTATTAACTATTCTTGTAATATTTCTACCAAAAATTTAATTTTGTATGACCGACTACAAACACAAAATTTCAATGGTTTTATTTTAGGAACTCCCGGTTCTGGTAAATCATTTACAGCAAAAATAGAAATGTTGAATGTCATGCTTGGTAGTAATGCACGATGTATCGTCCTAGATCCTGAGTCGGAATATTCTGCCTTAGCAAAGTTAATTGGTGGAGAAACGATTAAAATTATGCCTTGTGGTAGTTGGCATATCAATCCAATGGAACTTACTCCAGAATATGACTACAATGAAAGGGAAGATGATGGAGAAGAACGAAACATCAATCCTGTCCTTGGAAAAGCAGCATTTCTTCTTAGATTATTAGAAACCATTATAAAAACTCCGTTTGGTCTAAATTCAATACAAGAAACTATCGTCGATGAATGTGTGCATAGTCTTTATGCTCCATTTATGAAAGATGGTATATTACAACCGATTCCACCAGAAAAAATGCCAACATTAACCGATTTACAACTAGCTCTTTCAAAACGAAGGGAACCAGAGGCAAGAGAACTTGCTTACGCTTTACGGCTTTATACTGGGACAGGTTCTTTGAATGTCTTTGGATTTCAGAGTAATGTAGATACGAAAAATCGTTTTGTTGTGTATGATATTAAAGAAGTAGGAGATAAGTTAAAGCCACTTGCTATGCTGATTATTTTAGATAGTATTCAAAATGCATTGTTTGAAAATCAAAAACGTGGCAAACATACTTGGTTTTGGGTCGATGAATGTCATTTGTTATTTTTAGAAGAAACAACAGCGATTACTCTTTCTACCATTTGGAAAAGAGCTAGAAAATATGGTGGTGTTCCAACTGGTATTACGCAGAACATACAAGATTTATTAAATTCTGCCACATGTAGAACCTTATTATCTAACTGTAACTTTATACAAATATTAAATCAGTCTGCTCTTGACCGTGAAAAACTAAAGCCTTTGTTACATTTATCAGATAGCCAACTAGATATGATAACCTCTGCACCAAAAGGACAAGGACTTATTTATACAGGAACCAATTGTGTTGGATTTCATTCCACATTTCCTAAAAATAATAGCATCTATCGGTGTTTAACTTCTAATATGAAAGAAATCAAAGCTTATGAGGAAGCAGAAAAAAGATTACGAACAAAAAAAGCAGAACAGAGATTACTCTTATAAAGTCAATTTTATTCGAAACAAGAAGGAGGACAGAATAACTATGTGGAACATAAGATGGAATATACTACTTCTTTTTGCCCTAATCATAATGCTAATGAAAACCGTTCCCTATACAGTATATGCAGAAAGTGATTTCAAACAAATAGAAACAATCAATACTTCCACTACCACAGCAACTCCAGGTTCTTTGATTTTATCAGATACGAATGAAACTACTGTAGATGTTGTATATAGTGATGTTATCAATAACATTCCCGATTATATGTTAGTCAATAATAAAAGCTATACCTCAACTACATTTGCCGAAGGAGATATTGTGACATTAAAAAGAATTCCTGCTTCGGATTCTTATAAAAAAGGCTATGTTTCTAAAGTAACGATGCTTACTAGTTTTACGATAACAGATGCGAATGGTACGATTATTCCTTTGGATGAAAATAATTCTTTTCTTATGCCAGATTGTTCTGTTACGATTTCTGGTACAATGAAAACATTATATCGAATGTATCTTAGGGCATATAAAGATGCGAATTATACCTATGCTGTGCAAAGAGAGTATACTACATTTGATGAAGTAGATGATATTTATACAAGTATCGAAGAAAATGACGAACATTATTTATATATCGCAGAGGGTGATATTGTAACAATGAGTGCTGATATAAAAAATGAAAAGTATGCATTAGACCGAGTCGTTTTTGTTGTGGATTTTAATGCATCAAATACAATAGAGTATGTAGAAAGTGGAGCTATCTTTCGTATGCCTGGTGAAATGATCGATGTCACACCTCGATTTGCGTATCAACTTCATACGGTCGAATATACAACCGATGGTATTCCAAGTGTAGACGAAACTGGAAACATTGTAGTAAATGGAACAACGATATATCAGGCAGGAGAACGAGGTAGTTGGAGTGTTCCTAATCATACGGAAACGTTTGATTTTGAGGTAATTCCAACAACGATTCAAGCAGAAGATGGTTATTGTTTAAGTATGCCGTATGTGTTCTATTATGGGGCAGATAAGGCATATCATCAAGAAAATCCTGAAAATATCAGTATCGATTATGAAACAGGGGAACTAACTATTAAAAACTGTTCTCAGTCCATTATTATCTACTATACATTTAAAAAAATAGAAATTACACCACAATATACCATAATTCTTCCAGCTATAGTAACAATGGAACAGAGTAATATGAATGCTAGTATTATAATAGCAGAAGTGCCATTTAGTATTCTTTATACATTACCAGAAGATGCAGCTATTACTGTTCGTATTCCTGATGATTTTACTTTAGAAAATCAAGAAGGAGAAATACTAGACGTATCTTCTGATGTTTATTGTTTTACATGGACTAATGATACCATAGGAACAACGATAGAAGAAAACGGAACTTATAAAGGTAGTGATGTCTTTACTTTAACAGCTGATACTACCGTTGGTACTTGGGAAGGGCAATTATGTGTAACGATTGATGTAATAGAATATTAGTGAAAAATGGGGTGTAAAAAATAGAGGTAAAATCAATGAAAAACAAAAAACAAGTCGTTGTCATTGTAATGATTGGAATTCTATTATTAACGATGAAACAGTTCAAAAAAGAGGAGACGATGCCTAATAAAACCATCGAACTATCCAATGTTACAACACAAACAGAACATACAAATAGCACCGTATTTCTTATGGATGAACGTTCTATAGATAAAAAAGAAGCGATGAGTACAATGCAAAATCCATTGGCAGGAAGAAATGTATTCTTTGCAGGATATGCAGATGCTACGTTATCAAAAATAAGTACTGTAGCATTGGAAAACTTACCAGAAAATGAAGACTTTTTGCTAAAGTATATCATTACAGATACAACAAAGGATACTATCGTTTTTGAAACAAATTTAATTCCTTCTGGGCAATGCGTTGTATGGACACCAGGGGAAAGTTTAGAAGTAGGAACTTATGAATTACAGTTTCTTGCCATTCCTTATTATTGTGATGAAAACAATAATTTTCAACAATTAACTTCGGGGTGTAATGAAGTTTGTTACCAGATTACAGAATAATAAAAGAAAGGAAAACAATATTTATGAATTATATCAAAACAATCTTAAGTTTTGCTCTTATCCTTGCTATGCTAACCAATACATCTATAGTGGCATTAGCAAATACACAAGAAATCCAAGGAAGCGAAGATAAATCACAAACAGTAGAAGTAATCGCAGAAGTCAAATCGGTATATTCCGTGTCTTTACCAGCAAATATTGAATTAACTTATAGTGAATTATCCAATGTATATATGGATAATGAGTTACATAATAATGCTGTAGAAGGATATTGGGGCACTATCGTGTATGGATGTGCTGGAAAGATAAGTAGTACCGAATATGTCTATATTGAACCTGTATTTCCTTGTACTTTAACTGGAGAAACATCAGGAGAGATGATTACATTAAAGAAAGTATTACCAAGCAGTAAAGAAGAACCTAAAACACAATGGAGTTCTACGGAAATCGGTTCCTGTACGTATGATGGTGTAACGCTTACAAACTGTCAATATTCTTATTGTTCCGGATTACAAATAGGATTCAAACAAAGCGACATCACAAAGTATGAAACTTATAAAGGCACACTGACCTTTCAGTTTGGGGTAGATAGCAATTAAAGAAAACTATTGTCATCCTATAAAAGCGAATACTTAAAATTTCCTACATAATATTTTATTTACTTAAAGCAAGAGAGTATTCGTATTTCTTCCATTATCTGATACAAATAAGCCTTTCCAAGTTATTCCGTTCTATTTTCTATAATTCCAATTGGAAGCTTATTTGATACAGTTACATAATAGATTCTGATAATCGCCAGAGTAGTTCTGGCGATTATCTATTATAAGAGAAAGGACAAGTCATGAAAATCAAGTTTTTACTACTTCTTATATTCGCTAGTATACGACTGCCAAGTATATTGGTATATGCCGAACAAACAGGTGTGGAAATTATTGCAAACGTGGAAGAACCGAAAAAAGTTCAATATTCTATAAATGTTACTGTCTTTGGCTTAGGAGAAGTACAGTTAAATAAAAATAAAGCAAGTCAAGGAGAATTGATTACATTAATCGCTAAACCAAAAGAAGGATATATATTTTCTCATTATAAAGGCTGTAATCCCAATGGTACTGTTATAATGCCATCTGAAGATATCTATATTGAAGTGTATTTTATAAAAACTCCAACACTTCCTACTATAACCATCTTGCCAACAAGTCCACCAACTTTCATCTCTCCTAGAAGTCATCCTATAATAACAACGAAACCAACAGAAATTCCAATACTCCCAATAGGCACACTAACACCACAACCTACCAGATCATTACCTGCCATAATCACTATACCAATATCAACACCAACCAATCCATCGATTCCTTTACCAACTGACACAGCAAAATCAGAAGAATTACCAAAACCTATCACAAACTGGATACCTATTATCATTGGAACATCTGCTAGTAGCTTTGGAGGAATTGGACTACTTCTATTTTTATTGCTTCGAAAACGAAGAACATGGCATGGTGTTTTTACAGAAGATATGCTTCCGTATATGAAAATAAGAGGAATAGCAGATAGTGAAACAAGAGAAAATTGGTTTCTTCCAGAACTAGCAGACAAACTTTCTAATAATGAAATAACGATAGAAAAATATATAGAAACCGTTCTACATTGTGGCGTAGTTACAATATTACCATACGATGCTAAAATGACTATCATAATAGGAGAGGAAACAAGAATACTTCCTGCAATAGAGCATAAATTTTTTTCTATTCTAAAAGAAACACATACCGATGTGAGTTTCACATTAACTTCTGTGAAATCAGGAATGAGAATTAATATAGAATATAATAATAGAATAGTAAAATAAGTCCATTGATGCCTTTTGGATACTATAAGAATCCATTTTTGCTCTATACCTTTCAATAACTTTTACTCAAACAAAAAGTAGTCAAGTATAAATGACTAAACTATACTTGACTACTTTTTACTTGAGTATTATAGTATATGTATAAGAAAGGAGCAAATAAAATGTTTATTGGACGAATTAAAGAACTAACTACATTAGATAAGTTATATCATTCAAATAAATTTGAATTCATTGTCATTTATGGTCGTCGTCGTGTAGGAAAGACAGCAATCATCAATCAATTTATAAATCATAAAAAAGCAATTTACTTTATGGGAGTGGAAAGTAACGAAAAACAGAATCTTGAAAACTTTAGTAAAAGTATTATTGAGTTTAGTAGTGGTATTCAAACAGAGACTTCCTTTGCATCTTTTCAGGTTGCTTTAGAATATGTATTTAAACTAGCAGAAAACGAACGAGTGATTCTTGCTATAGATGAATATCCTTATGTAGCACGTTCTTCTAAGAGTTTAGCATCTACCTTACAACTTTTAATAGATAAATATAAAGATACCTCTAAATTAATGCTAATCCTATGTGGTTCTTCGATGTCTTATATGGAAGACCATGTACTAGCGTATAAATCACCTCTCTATGGTAGAAGAACTGGACAAATGAAAATACAGCCTTTTGATTTTGAAGAAAGTTGTCAATATCTCACTCAGTTATCGAAGGAAGATAAAGCATTGATATATGGTATTGTAGGTGGAACTCCACAGTATCTTCTTCAGATGAGTGACAAGCTGAGCGTAGAAGAAAACATTAAAAATACGTATCTAAATCCGATGTCCTTTCTTTATGAAGAACCAACTAATCTTCTAAAACAAGAGGTGCGAGAACCAGCTATTTATAATGCAATTATTACAGCAATTGCTACAGGTCATTCTCGTTTATCGGAAATTTCATCCAAAGTTGGAGAAACGACAAATGTTTGTTCTAACTATATTAAAAATTTAATCAACCTTGGTATTATACAAAAAGAAACACCCTATGGAGAAAAAGAGTCCAAAAAATCTATTTATTCCATAGAAGATAATATGTTTTATTTTTGGTATAGATTTGTATTAGACAATAATTCCATTATTGTACGTGGAGCAACCGATATTGTATATAGACGAATTGAATCAATAGACGAATTGAATCACAACTTTCTGACTATATGGGAAAAATATTTGAAGAAATTTGTAAACAATATCTCTGGAAGCAACTTCTGACTGGCAATACGCCAATAGAATTTATTTCTCTTGGACGGTGGTGGGGAAATGACCCAATAAAAAAGAGTCAAGCAGAAATAGATATTATGGGAGAACAAGATAGAGAATCTGCGTTATTTGCTGAATGCAAATGGAAAAACGAAAAAGTAGATTTCGATATTTTGGAAACATTAATGAACCGTAGTAAATTATTCCATTACAAACGAGTATATTATTATCTATTTTCCAAATCTGGTTTTACAAAACGATGTATTGAGAAAGCAAAAGACATCGGAACTGTGATTTTAGTTAGCTATGAAGATATTATAGATACTATGAGTTAATTTTTCTATTTTACATTGATTACGAAAACAAACACGATATCGGTATCAATGTAAAATAGAAATTTATTGACATAAGAATAAATTTACATATAATAATAGTAGAAGAAAGGCGTGCTTTTCAAGTGGGCTAACACTTAAATCTGATCCATTTGTCAATTTTGTAATTGACCGTTGGCGGACAACACTAAAATCCGATATATTTACCAATATTTAATTGGTCGTTGGCAGACAACACTAAAATTAGCCGTACAGAGAGAGTATATAACACAAATAATGTTATTACTCTCTCTTTCAATTTATGGAAAAACTTTTTCATACTCTCTTAATTCTATGAACTTATCCGTCTTCTTTTTTTGCCCTACTACCAATCAATATTTTCTTTCCTTCAAAAGCAAATCCATATTCATAGATATTTTTGCTTTCAAATCCTTTCGCAAGTAACCCTGCCTTATATTGTTTTTCTTCTATCTGTTTTAAAGCAATATTGACGGTATCTTGAAGTGTCTGTTCTTCTTCTGGTTCATGTACTTTAAATTCCAAAATCATAGCATTTTTTCTTTTATCTTTTGGTTCAAGCATTACATCATATCGTCCAAAGCCACTTTCTCGATTAGAAGTAATGAAGTAATCTTTCTTTAATTCTACCATTAATCCAAGAACAAAACCGTGATAAAATCGTTCCGGTTCTATTCTAGATTTCCTTCTTCCTGTATCAAAACAACTAAATACTTCCATTGCAATATCATTCATATACACATTCATTGCTTTTAAATCATTTCGTAACATTGCTTCGACAAAATCATTATAGGAAGATTCTGTTGTTCCAAACCAGTCACGAACTAATCCAAAAAACATATCCTTTACTTCACCATTTGTTAGTTTTAAGCTATATTGTAAAGGCTCTCCTTCTATTTTATCTTCCTCTTTTTTTACTACTTTCAAATATCCACTAGCAAGCAATAAACTCCATACAGCTGTTTCATTTCCAGCCAATGCACTATATACGATTTGTTCATCTATAGCACAAGAAATACAATCCCCTTTTAAAAGAGTTTCAAAAGAGAGTTTCATTCTTTGACTACCTTCTTGTAAAATTTTACTGATTAAACGATTGCTGCTTGTATTTGCCCAATAAGCTTCTAATTTTCCAGTAGCTAAAAAATTTAATACCGACCAAGGATTGTAAATATCTGTATGCGTTCCAAAAGTAAAACCATTATACCATCGTTTCACTTCTTCTTTTTTATCATAAAAACCATATTCCTCTAAGGCTAAAAATACTTCTTTTTCTGTAAATCCAAACGAAGTTGCATATTTTTCTGAAGTAGTTGTCACTATTTTTAAATGATTTAAATCAGAGAAAATAGATTCTTTACTCACTCTTGTAATTCCAGTCATAATAGCACGACTTAAATACGGATTTGTCTTAAAAGTTGCATTAAATAAACTTCTTGTAAAAACAGCTAACTCGTCCCAAAAACCATTCACATAAGCTTCTTGCATTGGAGTATCATATTCATCTAAAAGAATAATCACTTTTTTATTATAATAACGATACAAAAAGTCAGATAATTTATGCAATGCTAAAGTTGCTATTACTTCATCCATTTCCATAGAAACTGATAAGAAAAACTTTTTCTCATTTTCAGTTAATAATCCACTAGTTAGAAGAAAATAATGCTTATCATATAAATCAGCAAGTAATTGACATATTCTAGTTTTTGTAGAAGCATAGTTTGTTTCTTTTACATTAGCAAATGATAAACTAATAACAGGATAAGTTCCCTGTAGCATTCGATACTCTTCTTGATTCCAAATAAAAAGACCTTCAAATAAATTGCCTCTATCTTTATATGCTATAGAAAAGAACTTTTCTACCATACTCATATTTAATGTTTTTCCAAAACGACGAGGACGTGTAAGTAAAGTAACGCTATCTCCATTTTCCCACCATTCTTTAATAAAATGTGTTTTATCTATATAAAAACAGTTTCGTTCTATAATTTCTTCAAAATCCTGTATTCCAACGGCTACAGTTTTTGGCATATAAACTCATCCTTTCTAATAAAAAAATATTATTATAAATAAAATTTATACCTAAATCCATCTATCTTATATAGCTTAAACAAAGTTTATAATTGTTTATCTACACATGTTTCGCTTGGCAGTTTCTATTATATCATAAACTTCGTTTACGATCGCTATCTACACACGCTTCGCGTGGCAGTCTTTATTATATCATAAAATTTTTAAATCTAACATCTTTTTTCCTATCTGTCTATGTGAGAACATTATTTTTTCAACCTTTTATTACTTACACAATAAAATAGAACCGAGGTTGAAACTATGTTAGAGCAGTACTTGGATTGGTTTGAGCATCTGAAACTTTATCAAGAGTATTTATCCAAGCTTCCAGAACCATTCAATCATTCCATCCTTTTAAGTATTCTTTTTTTATGTCTTATGTTTACTTTGGTGTCAACTATAGTAAATCATATCCTATCTTGGCGATTTTATAGAAGGATAAAAGCAAAAAATCGTAAATTAGAAGAAGAAAAGATAGATAGAAAATTGCAAGAGGCAGAAGAAGAAAAATGGAAAAAGAGTGAAAATGAATTATTTCGTAATTACATAAAATTCGTTATGATGGCTCAAATACAAAATATGGATTCTTTAAAAAATATAACGTTTGAACAATGGCAGAGTGCTAGAAGTAGGACTTCTGAAACTGTGGAAGTTGTCCGTCCTATCTCAACAAAAGAAAAGGATTCTTTGACAAAAAAAGAGAAGTCAAATGATACTTCTACCGAATTAGAAAATACTATAAAAAAAGAAATACCATATACTATGCAACAAAAACAGGTAGTTCCAAAACAGGAAGTATCTACAAAAGAATGTTTATCTACAGAAGGAAATCATACTACTTTATCAGAAGATAAGAAAGAAACTACCAAAACAAAGCTAAAAGAAGAACTTTCATTAGAAAAACAACACGAACTACAATTACAGATAGATATACCAAAACTAGAAGAGGAAGAACTTGATTTTGAGGAAATTTCAGAAGACATTCTTACCTTACTCCCTGCTGAAATAATACATGAGGAAGAAAAAACTTGTGAACCTAAAGAGGAACAGCTTCAAGAACTATCCGATTGTATTCCAAAAGAACCTATACAAGAGGAATTGACGGAGGAACAACTATCAGATTTTAGTAAACTAATTGCTCTTATGCAAGCAGAAAACCGACAAAAAGAACAGGTAGAAGAATATAACAAAAAGAAAACAGCAATTACAAAACAAAATATAGAAGTGTTAGAAAAGTCTTTCCATAAGGAGATAGAACAGTTAGAACATGAAACAAAAGAAACTTCAGTATCAGAAGATGAAGTAGAAAGACGAAAAAAACAAGCATTAGCTATCATGGAAGAAGAACAATCAAATAAGAAAAAGAAAGGCTTTTTCAAAAAAAGAAAGTTATAAAAAATGAAAGAGTTATGTAGAAAAATAATTACAACGAAACTAGAAGAATTTATTTGCCAAGAACGATTAGGAGAAGTACTAGAACTGATAGCACGTTTCCCACATATAAATTTTGAAAATATTCTATTACTTCTTCATCAACTTCCAGAAGCAACTCTTATTTGTGGAAAAGGGGCTTGGCATCATCTTCATGGTACTATAAGAGAAAATGCCAAGCCGATTGCACTACTTACACCAACCATCGTAACTACGGATTTAGAAAAGCAAAAACATACTTCTTATACTGTAGTTCCTGTCTATGATATTTCGCAAGTAATACTAGAACAGAATAGTTCAGCCTTCTTAAAAAAAGAGAATTTACCAAACAATCGCATAGAGCAAGTACTAAAAGAGCAGTATCACTTTTATATATTAGAAGACTTTGAGGAAGTTTATGTTGGCAGAAATCGCATGATAAAAAGCAAATATAAAGAAGAACTCCATCAAATTTTTCTTCGCTCTGGCTTAAGTAATCAAGCAAGGGAAGTAGAATTATTAAAATACTATATTCGTATGAAGTTGAAAGAGAAACACATTGTTTCTTATACAATGGAATTAGAACATTATATAAAAATTGTGCTTAGTAAGTATTTTTCTATCCAAGGAATTGATACCTCTATTCGTGCTACGGAGTTTTTCTTTTGCACCAAAGAGGAGAAATTAGAATACTTTCAACAGCTTTCCAATATCATCTTTTCCTCTATTTTAGAGTTAACCAAAAAACAAACCCTTAATTTTATCCAAACGATGTGCTGTAACCTATTTTTAGAATCCGAAGATAGGAACGAAGTGATTGCTACTATTACGATGACCATAGAACTCGCTGAGGAAGAAAGTCTTCAAAGAGAGTTGCGACATTTTTTAGAATGGATAAGAAATCTATCACTAGAAGATGATACCTATATTAGACAGAAAAGGTTACAACAAACGTTGTTTACCTTTCCTTTTGTAACATTACCAATGAAACCATAATAAAGAAAGGAATTTTATATGACAGAAAAAGAAATTTTAATGGCTGTTTGTGGTGTCGATGACGATTCTGAAGCCAAAGCTCAAATCATGATAGAAACAAAATTTATAGATGTAGAAAAGGGAGAAGAACTTCGAGTAGATAGCATACAGCTATATGGTCCAATTCTTCATTGTTTTAGAAATTTGCACCGAATGAATGTAGATATACAGTTTGAGAATGCTTCTGACTCCGACTTTCTGCAATGTACTCAAATGTTAAAAGAGTTTTGTATTCCAGAAAACAGTATGGATAATAGCGATAGCTTGATTCCGATTGTTCAAGTAACGATTTTACCACTTTCTTTCGAAGGAGAATATTTTATCAGTGGTGTTCATGCTAGTTGGACCATAATTCCATCACAAGAAAATAAACTACCAGATACGATTCGGTTTATTTTTAATAATAACGATTTTCATACGTATCATATTCGTGAAGATATGTTAGAGACAGAAAAAGTAGAAGCAGAGGAGCAAGAACCGAATGAAAAAGAAAATGACTAGCACTATCCCAACAAGTGCTAAAAAAATGCCATTCGTTCAAGTGTATGAGGGTGGAATAATAGAAAGTGTAGCCAATTTTTTTACGATTATGTTTCGAATAGAACCTTTTCGTATGCCAAAGGAAGAATTATTAAAACATAAACTAACACAACTTTATTTACATATACCAAAAGATACTATCTTTCAAATGGTTCTACATAATGCATGGATGGAAAAAGAGGACTATCTACGAAGTGTATTAGTTCCACAAGAGCAACTGCCACAAGCTGTTATCTATAATAAAACGTTATTAGAGCATATAGATATCGGATGTAATAATGTTCAAAAACATCTTTACTTTGTTATCGGTTGCAAAGCACCTTCGTTAGAAAAAGCAAAAGACTATTTGCAGGAACAATATACTATTATCGAAAAAGCATTTGGTGATATTCCATTACAAAAACTGGATTCTTTAGAACGATTAGAAATACTATATCGTATCTTTCATCCAAAGAAAAACAATTTTAGAAACATTCTTGACTTAAAAAATGACGGAATGATTTGTTTAGAAAACTTGAAGTACTTAAAATTAACAGAACAAGAACTAATCGCACCAAAGTATTGGGATACTTCAACGAAACTAGTCAACTATACTATTTTAGAAAAAGAGCAAGAAACACAAATCTTTTCAAGAACTTTATTTTTAAATAATATTCCAAGAGAACTCTCCTCGAATATCATCTCTGATTTAACGAGTGTTTCTAGCAATATGTTATTTTCTATCCAATATCATTGCGTAGATGCCACACTTGGGTATGAAGAAGCAACAGAGCTTGTAAAAAAGAATACATTCCTCATAAAAAAACAGAAAAGGGAAACGATACAAGACAAAAAGAATCATACAGTACTTACTTTTTCTGAACGGAAACTAGTCAATGAAGATGTTTATCAAAGTGAAGCTGCCTTAGAAACAACGAAGAATATCGTAGCTTCTAATGAAACATGGATGGAAGTATCGATTAGTATCACCTTATTTGCTGATACGTTAGAAGAATTAAACAAAAGTACGGATATGTTACGAATTTCAGCAACAAAGTTTGCTTGTAGTGTAAAAACACTAGATTTATTACAATATAAATGCTTTTGTTCTTCCTTACCACTTTGTAAATCCAGAGTCAATGTTAGTCGATTTTTAGACACGAAACATCTAGTTCCACTTTCTCCTATATATGCGATAGAAAAGAAAAAACGTGGTGGTGCTTTTTATGGCTTAAATGCGATTAATGATACTCTTATCTTTTATAACCGAACCCAAGGAGTAAATTTAACAGGAATACTGATAGGTATGGAATATTCGGGTAAAACTTATCAAATGAAACGAGAAATACTAAATGCTTTAGTAACAACAAAGGACACCATCCATATCATTTCCTTTGGCGAAGAATATGATGCTTTTGTAACTTCTCTCCATGGCAGTAGCAGTTATTTACAACAATTAAACCCTTTTGCTTTTCTGGAGGGATACGGTCTAACAGAAGATGATATTGTTGCAAAACGTATTTTTCTCTCTGCTTTCATAAAAGAAGAAACAGAAGTAGAGCAACTACTAAAACATTCCGAACAGTTTAATGATAGAAACTATATGTTTTCCATCATAGAAAATGAAAAGTATCCTAAATTAAAAGCTTCTCTTTCCTCTATTTCTCCTGATATTGTAGGTGAAACAAACGAGACCCATCGGTTACATTTATATAAAGTACAAACAAAAGAAGACCTATTAGTTACTATGGAATATCTTTGGAATCAAAGTATTGCTGAAAAAAAGAAAAATCATACGAATTGGATTTTCATTGATAACATCGATGTCTTGATAACACATCCTACTTCCTTAGCTTATCTACTACGTTTTATAAAAGATAGCAGTGCCATTCGTAACATTGTCACTATGGTGCTTCAAGATATGATAGGGCTGATAGTAAGTTCTATTAGCCATAGTATAGCTGTAGAGGATGTTATAACAAGTTGTGGTTATATAAAACTATTAAATCAAGGTCCTATCGAACGAAAAAAATTAGTAGAGCTTCTAAATATTCCAAATGCATTGATTCCATACATTACTAATGTAGAACCAAGTCAAGGACTTATGATTACTTTAACCAGTATGATTGCATTTAATGATAACTTTCTAGAACGAGGACATGAATTTACGAAACTATTTCAATGATACTGTAACAAGGAAAAGAGAAGTATATGACAGAATTAACAAACATAGAACAAAATTTAGAAACAAAACAACAAGAAAATACACGAAAAACAGAACATACAAAGACAGAAGAAAGCGACATCCAAAATATAGATACAGAAAAACTAGAAACTGCAAGAAAATATTCTGAAGCAGTACAAAGAAAGTGGAAAAGAGAGAATACGCAACCATGGGAAGATATTTGCTCTGCAGGAGAAGTAATTCTTCGAGCTGCTTTAGAACAACTACCTTCGGAAGAAGATACTTCCACAGAAGCTTATAAAATAGGAAAAAAGAAATTATCTACAGCTTCCGAACTTCTTGCAGCAATAGGAGCAAGAAATGTACATGAAATAGTACTGACAAAAGCAACTACAATAGCAGACATTACCTTTCAAACGGAAAAACTAATTACAACAGGAAGTATAACATTTACTGACTTTCATTTATCAAAAAAAGAGTTCCAAGAAAAACTAGAAGCTGCGAAATGTTCCAAAAAAGTTATCAAACAGATAGTACAACATAGAGAAACGATAAAAAATACATTAGAAACAAAACAGATTTTTCTTACCTTTGTTTGTAACAATAACGGAACAATAGACGAGGAGCTTATCCATTTTTTACAAGAGAAAGAAAGCTATCATTCTTCTTTATTCTTTGGAGAATTTGTAAAAGTAGCTTCGACTTACTTTGCTTCTTCTACCGACTCTATGTTAAAAACAGTTAATCCTGTTACTATGACTCTAAAGGAATTAAAAAATCTCATCAAAAATGCAGATAAACTAGAGATTACAGGTAGTGATAAAATAGTATTACAAGAACTTTATCGAGTTAAAGTTACTGAAAAAATAAAGCAACAAACTTCCTATGCGTTAGGAATGCGTGGAGCTATACATACTCTAAATCATTCATTAGAACTGATGACAGAACCTATGGAAGAAGATACGATTCTATCTGGTGTAAGGCAATATAAAAATATATGTGATATGGGAAAAACAGCATACGCTATGTTGAAATTTGCAGGAAAAGTGTCAGGAACTACAATGGTTATTGCTGGTAGAACTATTTTTTTGAATCCCGTTTCTAAACAGATAAATAAAAAACTAAAACAAGAAGCCCTTTTTCTCAAAAATACTACAACTACAACGATAAAATCTACAGAAACCATAAAACAACTAGAAAAAAGCATTCATCAAACCAAGCAAAAGATACAACAAAATAAGAAAATCGTAGCATTAAAACAAAAGGCAGAAACTATCCGACAAACAACAAAGACAGTAGAGCAGAAAGCAGTACAACTAAATCAACAAAGAAAAAGAATAACAAGAAAAATAAAATATAAAAAACAGAAAACAATGCGTATCCTAAAGAAACCAATACAACTCGCATTTTCTCCAATCAATATAATGTCTTCTGTATTTTTTTATGTGAAAGAGTTCTTTCGAAAAAAGCTAGTTTTGCCAATCGCAGGAGCAATTTTACTATTTCTTTTCCTTTATATCACACTAATTGGAATCTCAGGCTTTACTATGACATTACTAGATAAAGCAAAAGAAGTAGTATTTCTACCCTCCGAAGAGATGCAACAGTTGGTACAATATTTGCATCAAAAGACAGAAACCGTGTATCAAGAAGCTCTTGCTCCATTATATAATAGCCCTATTTCTAATAAAGTATGTTATGATATACCTTTATACTGTTATGGTAGTCCAAAGTCAGAAAATGACCCAACAAGCGAATATTATCATAACGATGGTATAACAATGGATACGTCTTTATGGAATGGTTGGCATATTTCCTATTTAGATAGTAAAGGAACTATGATAGAAAACTACACTTCTAATATAAAAGATATCTTATGTCTTGCTACCGTAATGATGGAAAATAATGCGACTACTTGTGAAGCATATAAACCTCTAGTAGAAGAACTATGGGAAGGTATGAAACCAATCATTACGATAAAAGAAAGTGAACTGTATCATACGATTTATTCTACGGATACCTTTCCATTCGACGGAAGTGTATATTACTGCAACGATACATCATTTTATGAAGCATATGAGAAAGCAAAAGCAGAAGGAGTTTGCTTTTATGATTCTGTTGTAACAGAACAAAGTACAACATCAACTAGTTTTGGTTCTAATAGTTCTGGAAGTGGTTGTACTTATGAAGAATGGTGTGATTTAGAATGGCATTGCAATAAAACAGAACATGACCATACATCAAATTGTAATACAAAAGATTGTTCTCATCAATGTAACGAACTATGTGTCACAGAATGTATTCATATACATGAACGTAACTGTTGTAGTAAAACCTATCATGTTCATAGCAATAATCAATGTTATGAAGAAAAATACTATCGAGAATATAAATGCCCTGGACATACCCCATTGCATTGTTCTTATGGCTATCGAGATATTTATGTTTATGTTACATTATTATCCAAAGAAGATGTCTATGCTGGAATAACAACACCTGAACAAACTACTATCAACTATCTTGCCCCAAATAGTTTAGAATTCACTACTTTAGAAAATAAAACAGCTACTATACAGTATAATATGAATTCAAATAGTGATAGAAAACAAATACAGTCCTTTTTTGAAAAAGGAACATGGGATTATGAAACGCATAAAACCTTTGCCTATCACAATAACTCTACAGGAACATTTACTTGTAATATTCCAAACTTAAATCAACTTCACTCTAGTGCTATGAAAGAGGTGACACACTGTAATGGAGCAATTGAATGGTGTGATAGACTATATGATAGTGATTGGAACGAATTATATGGTGTTGTTTTGGATAATCCAATGCCGATTTGGAACCATCAATAAATTTTTCAATAAAAGATTTTTCATAAAAGCACACACAGTTTTTCTACAAATACAACTAACTTTTTCTATATTTCCATAAATTGTAACAGCAAGTATCTTTCTTCTTTTATTGAAACTGAAATATTTCTTAATTATAGGTTATTTTTACTATTTTTGTCATATTTTGAGACTGAAAAAAATTTTTTTAATTTTTTCACTTTTTTATGTCCATAGTTTTAGCGACTTTCAGCACTGACGATTAAAAATTTTTTATAAAAAAACCTCCCATTTTGAATGGAATTGCGAGATAATAGAATTGAACTAAAAAATATTTCTTCGCAAGCCCCTCAAAGAAAGGAGGTTTTTATCAAGAAAACGAAAGAATCTATTAATAGAAAAAACGCAAGGGAACACTTGGCACAGTTTCATCTAGGTTGTGAATTAGTCAAAGTCATTCGACATTTTTTTCCGAATCTGTTACCGATGCTTCGGCAAGTCCATGACCCAAGACATCCAAGTTATATTACCTATGATAGTTCTGTGTTATTAATGACTCGAATTCTTTCTTCTATATTTTACATCAGTAGCATGAGAAAAACAAGTATTGAATTTAATTCAGAGACCGTCATTGAAAATATTGGAATGCTTTGTGAAACAGAAGAACTTTCAGAATTACCTTATTGGGAAACTATTAATAAGTATCTAAAAAAAATCGACCCAAACGAATTACAGCATATCGTATGTGAATTAGTACGACGACTTCTGCGAAGTAGAGCATTTGAACAAAGTAAAATAAGAGGAAAATACTGGCAAATTTTAGTAGATGGTACTTCCTTAGGAAGCAGTCGAACGGAATGGGATAAGCGAAGTCTATATAAAGTTCATAACAAAGGGACAACGGAAGAATATAAGGAGTATTATTATTATGTGGTAGAAGCAAAGTTGGTATTACAAGATAACATCATCGTTAGTATTATGACAGAATTTGTAGAAAATGAAGGAGAAGAAGTAGAAAAACAAGACTGTGAGCGAAACGCTTGTTATCGTTTGATGGAGCGACTAAAGAAAGCGTTTCCGATGTTGCCGATCTGTTTGTGTGGAGATAGTTTATATGCTTGTGAACGATTTTTTGAGGAATGTAAAGCAAAGCATTGGCATTTCTTATTGAGATTTAAGGAAGGAAGTATTCCTTCTATCGACAAGGAATATCAATCTTTAAAACAACTCCAGAACCATGGGTATGAAAAAGAAAAAGGAAGTCAAACGGGTTGGTATGATTATGTGACAAAGATAGAGTATCGCAATACTACATTGCAAATGGCAGAATATAAAGAAACAGGAAAAGAACAAAGCTTTTATTTTATCACAGATTATTCTATCCAACATAAAAATATAGAAGCTTTGATAGAAAGTGGAAGAAAACGATGGAAGATAGAAAATGAGGGATTTAACACACAAAAAAAGCAAGGGTATTACTTAGAACATAGGTATAGTAAAGATTATCAAGGGACAAAAAATCATTATTATTTGATACAAATAGGACATATGATATCCCAAATCATAGAAGTATGGGAAAAACTATGGAAAAAAGCAAAACAAAGTAGGGAACAAAAACATCGGCGATTGTTAGAAGCATGGAAAACAGAAAAAATAAAGGACTATGAGGAAGAACTAGACAGAAGGATACAAATCCGATGGAGCTAGAGATAGGAATAGAGAGGAAGGTGATGTTAAAAATTAGGAAAGATATAAAAAAGAAAGAAAAAGGTAGGGAAACTATGTTCTTTTTTAGTAAGAAGAAACGATATCAGAAAAAAGAAAAGAAAATAGTTACCCTAAGAGGGTGTTAAAAAAATTTAATCGTCAGTGCTGTATAAGAAATAAATTTCTTTTTATTTTATTCTTAAAATGTTATAATAATATAAAGTAGAGGAAGTTACACAAGTACAGCATTATAGATAACAGGTATGGCATATTTAAATCTATAAGTACTATTAATAAAAGTGAGGTGTATAATGGGAACGAGAAATGTTAGAACAAAGAAGTATATGGGAAACAATGATAAGTTTGCAGACCTATGTAATTACTTTTTATTCGATGGTAAACAAGTGATTCAACCAAATGATTTAAAAGAGAAAGATGTTACAGAATTAGGATTGCCTTATACTGATAGAGGTTATATGGCATTAGAGAAAGTTCGTGATTTATTAAAGTCTTGTGTTGTAAAAACGGCAGCAGGTATCACTTACTTAGTGATTGGGATTGAGAATCAAACAGATATTCATTATGCGATGGTAATACGTAATATGTTAATGGATGCGTTAAATTATGCGACACAAGTAGATGCATACGCAAAGAAGCATCGCAAAGATAAAGATTTAAAAGGGGATGAATTTTTATCGGGATTTGCAAAGACAGATAAATTACATCCAGTCATTACAATTACTATATACTGGTCATCTGGTGCATGGGACGGTGCAAGATGTCTACATGAAATGTTGGATATTCAAGATAAGAACTTGCTTTCTTTTATTCCGAATTATTCTATGAATCTGATTGTACCAGAGGAACTAACAGACTTTGATAAATTCCAGACAGAGTTAGGTACAGTATTTGAGATTTGTCACTGTGCAAATGATAAAAATAAATTTCTTAATTTGATTGAATCAAGAAGAGAAAACGGTTTTTATCTTGATCGTGAAGCTGTTGAAATGTTGAATGAGTGTGTAAATGTTGGTATCAAGTTGCCAAAATCGAAAGGAGATGTAGTCGATATGTGTAAAGCTGTTGAGGATTTGAAAAATGAATTTGAGGCGAAAGGCAAGGCTGAAGGTAAAGCTGAAGGAAAAGCTGAAGGTAAGGTTGAAGGCGAACGAAATATGTTAGTAACTTTAGTAAAAGATGGAATCATTGATATTTCAACTGCTTCCAAAAAGGCAAATATGACAGTGTCTGAGTTTGAGAAGTATATGGAAACTAATGTATAACTAAGTAGATGAAGTACTACAAATTAATAGTACCTCTAGTTGATTCAACTAAATTTCCTAATTGTTCCATAGTAAGACTTTGGTTAAATCGTAATTCGCGAAGTCTTTCAGAAAAATTTGAAAAAAAGATAAAAACATTATATAATCATGCCATTTCAAAATCATAATGAAATAAACATAATTCAAAAAAACTAACATACAATAAAAATGTACACTTTGTACATTATTGACATTTTGTATCTATTTTGTTATAGTGGAGGTATAAAAGGAGATGATTGCTATGTTAATGGAACAAGCTACAAATGTAAGAAAAGAATGGAGTACAGTTTGTGATAGTGTTATTCACAACAAACCTAAATTTATTAAACGTACTAGAGATAAGATGTGGTTTTCTAATCTTGAAACTATGTCTGAAATCCTAAAAGCTTACCATTTTACTGCTGAAAGATTTTTAGAAGAAGATGGTTCTGTTACATTATCATTAAATGAAATAGATTTAATTGAAAATGGAGCAGATGAAGAAACAGCCCGTATTAATATGGGGAATGCCATTTTGGAATATTCAATGGATTATTATAATGAATATGAATTGTTTAGTCATAGTCCTAATCGTAAGAGTCATATTCCGTATATATTCAAGGCTTTGATTATAGATAATCCGAAAGAGATAGGAGAGTTGATTGAATGCCAAGATGGAAAGAACTAAAGAGATTCTGTGAACGAGATGGATGGGAACTATATAAAGATACAGACCATTATTTTTATCGGAAAATAGAAGAAGATGGAAGTGTCAAGATGACAAAAGTTTCTAAAGGTTCAGGAGAAATTCATACAAGGATGTGGAAAGAAATATTAAAGAAACAATTAAAAGTTACGCAGGAGTATTTTAATAGTAGAATATAAAGAAACTTATTGGTGTTATACGCAGAAAAAGAAAGTGAGGGAAATTTTATGAAAAGAAAAAGTTATATTTTAGCCACAATGTTAGGTTTATGTGTAGTGGCTGGGTGTCAATCGGAGAGTACTTCGGCGGAACTACCAACTTCTACGCCTGTGATTACAGCAACTGCTATACCAACTGCTGCCAATACGCCAACACCAACAGTTGAGCCAACGGCTACAGATGTTCCAACACCAACAGTTGAACCTACGGCTACAGATGTTCCAACACCAACAGTTGAACCTACGGCTACAAATACACCAAAGCCAACAGTGACGAGTACTCCTAAGCCAACAGCAACGCCTAAGCCTGAAGGAAAGTTAGAGAGTTGGCAGGAATGGGCTTCTGGGTACTCTGATAAGTTTAAATTTGAAATCATTAATCCTAGTGAATCTCAAATCGAGAGAATGGGTCTTATTGAATCATTATATACTAAGTATGATATGCCAATTACAAAAGGTATATATGAAAGTACTTCATATTATACATTAGATCATCTTGCTTGGCAAGAATTTATAGGATGGACAAATAATAGAGAACATTTTGATAAGCAAGGTAAGTGGATTGGAGAACTCAGTAATGTAAACAGATTTGGTTTTGTAGAGTCTAGTGCAGATGGTAAACAATTCTATTCTAGTGAAGCACAGCAGTGGTTAGATGCACCAACTCCGCAAATGACAGAAGATGAGTTAGAATAAATAGGGCATCGTATTAATAGAATGGGGTGGTTTCTTGAGTATGAGTATGCATTAGAATCAGCAGTTCTTGGTGTAGGGCAGTATGAGACTGTAGGTCAGAATCCATGGGATGAACATCCTGTAACACATTTACTTAAGTCAGATACGACAGCACTTGTTGTGTACCGTGTATCTGAAGATGTAATTGCTGAATGTTACATTACTGTAGAAGATGCTGAAAAACAGAGTAGTACAGATGGATTTATTCCATTTGTTAAAGCAAGTGTTGCCAGAGATTATACTTGTGCAACAGTGGAAGAACTCGTAGAGTTTTTACAGGAAGTATGCGTAAAGGTTGGAGACATATCTTATCTTTATAGAAAGGAATGATGGATTATATGTTTAGAAACAAATCACTAGTAGCAATTACTAGTGTTTTTTTATGTTTAGCATTCTTAATGCCAAGTATCGCTTTGGCAGCAGGTAATGCAACTTCTGTAGTCGGTGTCGATGGTGTACCTAGTGCATCCTACTCAAGAGGTACAGGCGTAGAATCAGAAGCAGAAGATATTCGACAAGCTTATGGTGTTGCCATTTTCCCTGTGACACTTCAGAATACTGTAATAGCAGGTAAGAATGGGATATTCAGAGGAAGAATCTGAGATAGCTGATACTTTAGATGGTATGAAGAAAACAAGGTGTATCGCATCTGCTGTAGATACTTACTTATTTAATGGTGATGTTGCCTTATTAGATAAAACAGATGCTGCAAAAGCGATGGCGATTGTTTGTAATGGTATTATGATGAATGCAAGTGTAACTAAAAATAAACCATTAGTTTTAGCTGATTCTTTAGACCATTTGACAGGTTCTTCCTTTAGACAAACTTATTATAAGGTAGGAAATAGTTCCACATATCCTAACCAATCATCCTATACTTATAGTCCTGTGTATACAACATTGAAATCAAAGTCGGATTCTTGTACAGGAGAAGATAATTGTGTTTGGTGTCACTTTACACAGGCTACAGTAGACAATGTAAATAAGCAAGTGATGACGACAGAAGAATTATATTCTATTTGGTCGAGTAATAAGTCTACTATGGATTCTTGTAAAACAAAGTTTATTGGTTTATGGTCAGAACCAGGTACTGGAGCAAAGTTGATACAGGAAGCTGTTGCTGTAATCGAGAATGCTTCATCAGATAAAGAAGTCTTTTTAGCAACGGCACAGTATTTGGATATTCTCTCTATGGTTATTTATTGTATCGACTCTACAGCAAGTTCCAGTAATATTTATAATAATGTGCTTTCAAATTATTTGAGTAACTTGAATTTTTATCCAGAGCTTGTAGGAGACCCTTCTATGGTATTCACTGGAATAGCGATAGTTCCTCTTATTTGTTGGGGAGCATTAGACGCAGGTGCATTGTATGCGTATTCTTTACATAGCGTTTATGCAAATCTGTTAGGTAGCAATGGTAATTTAACTAAGAATGTATTTCCAGGTGGTGGCATAGGTACAGGATTTCAGAATGCGATACAATGGCAAGATGCTAAAGAAAAAAATGAAAAATTAATAACTTATGAAAGTAAATTACCTGTCAATATGAAAAGTCAAGGTTCACCATCAGCATTTACTACGATATGGCGAAAGTACTTTGAAAATAACTTCTCAAGTAAATCAACACCGTAATTTATAAATTTTTCAAGATAAAAAATAGCAACCATACACCGACCAAAGTTTATAAGTTGCTATTTTATTGAATTTGAAACTATGTCCTAGTCATTTATATTTTATCTTATTTCAAGGACGATTTCAAGTCATTTTCCAATATTTATTTATAATTACATAAAGATAGTATGTGATGATATGGAAACTGTGGCTACACAAGAACCAGAGCAACTTATAACAAGAGAATCAAAATTAATCCAAGGGGAATTTATGGATTGTCCATAGGTCGAAAACAACAATTACCAAAAGTCTAATATTGCTACTTCTAAAAGTCGAGAAAATCAACCTCAAAAAGTCGTAGAAAACGACCTATATATGAATAAGACTAATATTAATAAAAATAATAGGAATCATAATAATCTTATCTATCCTATCCATCATACAAATTATGTAATGGATTGTATGCAAAATGTAATAACAAAAATAGGAAATATTAAGGCTTACTTGATTACAGCACTATATAATGCTCCTAATACGATGAAGCATTACTATCAACAGGAAGTACAGTGGGATAGGTATGCTTGTTGATTTTATATTATTAAACAGTTGACAATAAAGTAATAATCGCATAAAATAATAATACGAAAAACCATACGATTTTTTATATTAAAAGGAGGGATGTTATGTTAGCAGTAAAAAGTATGGATGTTAGAGAAAATTTCAAAACGTTATGTGATAAAGTTTTTCATGGAGAAACATTGATTATTTCAAGACCAAAAAATGAAAATGTTGTAATGTTATCTGAAAAAGAGTATAACGAAATAATAAAAGCTAAAAAAAATGCAGAGTATCTTGCTATGTTAGATAAATCTATGGCAGAAGCTGAAGCAGGCGGATTTATTGTAAAAAACATCGCAGAATTGGAGAAATACGAATAAATGAATATAGTATTTACGCCTACTGCATGGAAACAATATACAGAATGGCAACAAGAAGATAAAAAAATGGTAAAACGTATCAATGACTTAATCAAAGATATTGAACGTAACGGATTATTAAAGGGAATCGGAAAACCTGAACCATTAAAACATCGTAAAGCGTGTAGTAGACGTATTACAGATGAACACAGAATAACTTATAATATGGATGATAACCAAAATCTGATTATATATTCATGTAAATATCATTATGAAGATTAAAAATCATTTTTATTTATTTTACATTTTCAGCAGTTGTCAACTTGGCAACTGCTTTTTTTTGTGGTAGTATAATAAGGGCAAATTTTTTATGAAAAGGTTAGTGGAGGAGAACTATGAAAGTAACAATTTATACAGATGGGTCTGCGAGAGGAAATCCCGATGGTCCGGGTGGCTACGGTACGATTCTTCGTTATATAGATACAAAAGGGAACGAGCATATAAGAGAATACTCCCAAGGCTATAAAAAAACAACGAACAATCGGATGGAATTACTTGCTGCGATTGTTGGTTTAGAAGCATTGACAAAGCCTTGTGAAGTTACTTTATATTCGGATTCCCAATATTTAATTAAAGCATTTAATAAACATTGGATAGATAGTTGGATAAAAAAAGGGTGGAAACGTGGAAAGAATGAACCAGTGAAAAATGTAGACTTATGGAAACGTTTGTTAAAAGCGAAAGAACCTCATCAAGTTACGTTTTGTTGGGTCAAGGGACATAACGGACATCCTGAAAATGAACGGTGTGATTTACTTGCTACTACGGCAGCAGATTCTGACAATTTATTAGATGACATAGAAGTTTAGAAAGCAGAGGAGAGAAAAATGGCAGGATATACGCCAATGATGACACAATATTTAGAAATGAAAAAGCAATATAAAGACTGTATTTTGCTTTATCGTTTAGGGGATTTTTATGAACTATTTTTCGAAGATGCCATTGAAATCTCCAGAGAATTAGAATTGACATTAACAGGGAAAAATTGTGGTCAGGAAGAACGAGCTCCTATGTGTGGGATTCCTCATCATTCCTTGGACACTTACTTAAATCGTTTAATTAGCAAAGGCTATCGTGTTGCGATTTGTGAACAGGTAGAAGACCCAAAAGCAGCAAAAGGAATAGTAAAACGAGAAGTTACTCGTATTGTAACACCAGGTACGAATTTAAGTCCACAGACAATGGAAGAAGCGAAAAATAACTATTTAATGGGTATTGTCTTTTTTGATGGTTGTTATGGTATTTCTACGATAGATGTAACAACGGGCGATTACTATGTAACACAAGTAACCGAACCTCGTCAAGTAATGGATGAAATTATGAAATTTATGCCCGCAGAGTTGATTTATAATTCACCGTTAGAGATGAGTGAAATCGAATTAGATGATTTACATCAAAGATTAAATATTTCTTTACATGTATTAGCTGATTGGTATTTTGAAGAAGATACTTGTCAAATTGCATTGAAAGAGCATTTTAGTGTAAGTACGCTAGATGGACTTGGTTTAAAGGATTTTGATGTTGGTTGCTTGTCAGCAGGTGCTATTTTAAAATATTTATATGAAACACAAAAAAATTCATTAGCACACATTACAAGATTACAAACGTACCTTCCAGGAAGATATATGATTTTAGATAGTTCTACGAGAAGAAACTTAGAATTAACAGAAACATTACGTGAAAAACAAAAAAGAGGTTCTTTATTATGGGTATTAGATAAAACAAAAACCGCGATGGGTGCAAGATTACTTCGTTCCTTCCTAGAACAACCATTAATCAATAAACGTGATATCGAACATCGTTTTGATGCGATTGAAGAATTAAATCAACATATCATTACAAGAGAAGAACTGAGAGAATATTTAGACGCTGTCTATGATTTAGAGCGTTTAATGGGAAAAATAGCTTATAAATCAGCTACGCCAAAAGATTTCTTAGCTTTGAAAAGCTCTTTAAAAATGTTACCAGCGATTCGTTTATTACTAAGCGATTTTTCTTCTACTCTTTGGAAAGAAATTGTAGAGGATATTGATTTATTAGAAGATATCACAACATTAATTGAAGATGCCATTGATGAAGATGCCCCTCTTACGATTACAGAAGGTAATATTATAAAAAATGGATATAATGAAGAAGTAGACCATTTACGTTTAGCAAAAACAGAAGGAAAGCATTGTTCGGTATGTAAACAAGTATTAGTAGCACAAAAAGAAGTGCCAGCGAAAGGACATACAGAAGTGATAGATAAAGCAGTAGAAGCAACATGTACAGCAAAAGGAAAAACAGAAGGAAAACATTGTTCAGTA
>CALASV010000292.1 GCA_937888895.1 uncultured Clostridia bacterium
GAAAACCAATATTACCTGGGACAGAAGAACTTAAGTTAAATTCTAGGTCGAAAAGTGCAAAACTTAGAATATTTGAACGTAGAAGTTAGAAATAAAGCTAGTATAATTACTGAAATGTAGAAGGACAGGGAGGTTGTTTTATGGCACAAAGAAATTATAGGCATTCATCAGCATATACCGAAGGGTCTGCTGCTAGAAAGTTACAGCCACAATGGGAGCAAGAGAAAGTATTACAACCAAAACAAACGTGGAGAGAAGAGTTAACTCAACAAGATATCAAGAATAAACCAAGAGTTGGACATGGCATTGATGCGATTTCTATGTTGATTTTAACAATTGCTGTTATAACAACTTTAGTAGTTTGTGTAAATTATCTTAGAGTACAATCGGAAGTAGTACAGTTAAAGAAAGAAATTTCTACTTTAGAGAATAAAATTACAAGTGTAAAAAAAGAAAATGATGCATTAGAAGCTTCTTTAGAAAATCAAATGATTGATTTGGAATATGTATATGAGATAGCTGTAGGAACGCTTGGTATGGTTTATCCGAACAATAATGAGGTTATCTATTATAATAATGAATCAGAAGGATATTTTAGACAATATCAAGATATTCCACAATAAAATGTAATATAGAAGGGTTTATATGCAGAACAGACAAAGAAGTGAAAAGATAGAGAGGTTGGAAAACCAAAATCTGTATGCTGCATTTGGAATATCAGAAGAAGAAATAGAACAGGAAAAGTATTAAAACGGTGGATGCACACAAATTTGAAATTGGTATATGGTGTAGTTATTTTCGTGTTTTTAATACTTATTGGACGTTTAGTTTATTTATCTGCTGCAGATAAATATCAAAAAAGTGCGTTAGCACAGCAAAATTATGTTTCCTCTGTTATTCCATATAAACGAGGGAATATTGTAGATAGAAATGGACAAATATTAGCAACGAGCGATTTAATTTATCACCTTATTTTAGACCCGAAAGTGCTTTTACAAAAAGAAGAAAATGTAGAGCCTACCATAAAAGCATTAGTAGAAGTTTATGGTCTCAATGAAACAGAACTTCGAACTATTTTACGAGAGAAAGCAACGAGTTCTTATGTTGTCTTGAAAAAAAAGTTGTCTTATGAAGAAAAAGAAGAATTGACAAAATATAAAGAAGCATTAAAGGCAGAGGAAGAAAAAAAGAAAAGCAAAGAAGAAAACAACGAAGAAAGTAAAGAAGAAAAAAAAGGTGAAATTAAAGGAGTTTGGTTTGAAGAAGAATATCAGAGAAGCTATCCATTCCAATCGGTAGCTTCTCATATTATTGGTTTTACTGTCGATGGAGATGTTGGTACTTACGGAATAGAGCAGTGGTATAATGAGGAATTGATAGGTACGAATGGTAGAACGTATGGATATTATGATTCAAGTTTG
This sequence comes from uncultured Clostridia bacterium, assembly GCA_937888895.1. Taxonomy (GTDB): domain Bacteria; phylum Bacillota; class Clostridia; order Lachnospirales; family Lachnospiraceae; genus SIG299. The sequence goes on from CALASV010000292.1 coordinate 1,422, forward strand.
AATATACAGCGAACAGTAAAGAAAGCCGTCGATGGTAATCAAATTGTATCTACGATAGATGTCAATGTACAACGAGTTGTACAAAATTATGTAGAAAGTTTCTTAAATGAAATTGGTGCAGAAAATGTAGGCGTTCTGATGATGGATGCAAATAATGGGGAGATTTTAGCAATGCAATCGAATTATAGTTATAATCTAAATTCCCCAAGAGATTTGTCGTGGATTTATTCAGAAGATACGGTTAATACAATGACGGCTCAAGAAAAAATAAATATATTATATGATATTTGGCGTAATTTTTGTATTAGTGATGCTTATGAGCCAGGTTCTACCTTTAAGCCAATGACAGTGGCAGCAGCATTAGAAGAAAAAATAGTAACACTATCCGATGAGTTTTTATGTGATGGTAGAGAATATTTTGGTAATACAAATTCAATTCAAATTAAATGTAGTAATTCTAGAGGACATGGTAAAATTAGTTTAGCTCAATCTTTAATGTATTCTTGTAATGATGCATTGATGCAGATGGCAGCAGAAGGTGGGCGAGATTGGTTTTATTATTATCAGAAACATTTTTTACTTGGTTCTAAGACTGGAATTGATTTGCCAGGTGAAACGAGTGGTAGTTTAATTCCTGTAAATAATTTGAATGTAACAGAGTTAGCGACAAGTAGTTTTGGACAGTCGTTTACTGTAAATATGGTGCAAATGGCATCAGCGTTTGCTTCTTTAATTAATGGTGGAACATATTATGAACCTCATATAGTAAAGGCGA
>CALASV010000293.1 GCA_937888895.1 uncultured Clostridia bacterium
GGTCGGCTTCTTATAAACAAGAGCAATGTTATGAAGATTATAATACTCATTAGTTTGGTTAATATCACTCTCTAATGTCATACCTCTGTTAGCATAAATATTTCCCCTAAAATAACTCTGTAATCCCAATTTACATCACCTTTCTATAATTATACTATAAAACCTTTTTGCCAATTTTCAATAAAACTTCTTTTGATATTACTATATTACTTTATCTTTCTGTTTGTACCAATGTAATGAATACAGAAAAAAGAAAACCTGCAACAAGCCCTGTAATATGTGCTGCATTATCAATTCCTTGACTTGTAAACCCACTATATACACTTAGAAAAACAAAAAACATCATTCGCCTTTTTGAAATTCCTTGCAAAGTGCCTCGATTTTTTAACACAATCCACAACATTGCTCCTATCACACCAAAGATAGCACCAGAAGCCCCGACACAAACGGGATATTCTGTATTATATAATACAGAACCTATCGCAGCTACAATTCCACTAAAAAAATAGGTAGACAAATATCCTACTTTTCCAACATAGTGTTCTAATGCATTTCCTAGAAAATATAATACCATCATATTATTCATTAAATGTTCTATTCCACTATGTAAAAAAAGATAGGTAATAATTCGGTACCATTCTCCCTCTAGCAACTTTGGTGCGTATAATGCACCATGTTCTAATAAAAATTCTATTGTATTTTTTATAAAGTATCCAGATGTTTGACTCTTTTCCCATAATTCCATAATAAAAAATACAACGGTTGTTATAATAATAATTACAATATTTACTGATTTATCTTCTGGTTCGAATAAACCCTTACTTTCGTTCAATATTATTTCCTCATCTCGTCAATTCACATATCATACGCTATTTCTTTTAGCTAAGAAATAGTATAACAGTTTCTTGCTTTAGTGACAAGAAAATTTCATATAAAATTCCACAGAAGCAATACGAATTTCGTCATTCGCAGACAATAATTCATCTTTTCCTGGTATTACTTCCTTTTTATTCAAATATGTTCCATTCGTAGAATTTAAATCTGCTACATAATAAGATTCTCCTTTTTTGCTAATACAACAATGAATTCTACTTACGCCTTCCTTCTTTAATACATAATCTACATAATCTGAAGTACTTCCAATATAAAATGGAAATTTTGTGATAGGAATAATTTCTCCAGAACTATCACAAACTAAAACTACTTCTTCTTTTTGCTGTATAGCAGATAAAAGAATCGTTCTTTCTGATTCTTCTATTTTTTCTTCTTTTACAGATGCTACCTGATATTCCTCTTTTTCTTCTGCTACAATTAAGTTTTTTTGTTTAGGAAAAAACAAATTAGAGAGCCATGACATATAAGACATTGTTTGTGTCTTTTTATTCTCCTCTACTTCGGGATATATTATTTGCTTTTTGTTTTTATTTTTAGAAACTATTTTTTTATTCTTTTCTTTTTCTACTTGTTTGAAATCTTCCATTTGTGTTTTATAACTAACCTTTTCTTCTACTTCTAACCTTTTTTTATTTTCCTCTAAAATGTCCCTTGTTTTCCGTATTACATTAGTATCTTCTTTTACTTTTTTTTGCAATGATACTGGTTGCTCTACCATGATTGCTTGTACTTCTTGTTGCTCTAATAAATGTTTAATTTCTTTTAAACCACCTTGTTCTTTCATATAAAACATATAACAATTATATAGTAATTCAACTGCTTTTTTATCATCATAATCTACACGATTTAAAAGATATTCAAACAATCCTTCTAACTGTTCTTTTAATGGTATATTATATCCCGGAACATAACATAATTCCATTTCTATTTGTGGAAAAGTTGCAAAAATATAATTAGGAGATAATACAAAATCTTCTTCCACTAATAAATATTCTTTTCCACTTTCTAATGTTGCAAATAATTGTTGTAAAATACCTCTAATTTGTCGTTCACCAATTGTCATCATCGAATATACACTATTTAAAGATTTTTTACCTGTAATTTTATAACAATAATATTCTTCTCCATCTTTTTGTTGTTTCGAAAATTCTAATCGCCCTTCTCCTTGATTATGCAATAACATTTTTTCTATATAATTATCTTGTATTTGAGTTTCAGATAACACCCATAAATAAGTATCCATCCATTCCTTTTTATATTCTACCTGCACTACTGTATTTCCTCCTGTATCAAATCTTCTACTACTGCTTCTATTCGTATCCATTTTGTAGCTTCCGCTGTTCTCTCTACATTTTCTTGTTGCTTTATACAAAACTCTTCTACTTGTTTATACAAATCTAATGTTACTATCATAATTCCACATAAAATAAAACAAAGGAACGGACAAATAAGAGCAGCTTCTACTGTATAACTTGCTTTTACTCTCATCTTTTTTTCCTTTCACCTTACTAAACACACTAATAAATGACCTACAAAAAGATAAGGCAAAAAAGGTAACTCTGTTTTCCTATTTGCCTTTTTCACTATTAATAATCCTATTGCCCAAATTGCTATGAAAAAAAGAGAAATTCCTAAAATACTAACCACATTTTCTATCGTATATCCTATTCCTAATATACCTACTACAAAAGCATCTCCTATTCCAATTTTCTCTTTAGTACCAATAGCTAATAGGAATAATACTATCCCTGGTAAAAGACTTAACATAAAATCAAAAAAAGAAACTCCTTCTATGTACCGAAATATAAAACAAACTACAGCAAATACTCCTATTAACCATGTTGGTAATGATTTACTTTTAATATCAATAATAGAAAGTATTCCTAGTCCTATTATTATTACAAAATTTAATCCACTCATTGTGACTTCTCCTCATTTTGTTTTTCACATTTATGACAAATGGATAGTCCATTTATATCTTCTTTTTTCTTTTCTATTATTGTTCGTTTTATTGATGGACATTGCAAACTTTGATGATATTTATTTCCCCCTAAAGAAATATACACTTGCTCTGTTTTTTCTTCTTTTTTACATTTTTTACATTCTGTATATCGTTGTCCTTCATTGTTTCTTACTTCCTCTATTTCTAAAATAGATATGTTTTTTATCATTACATTTAAATACATACATGTTTTTGAAGTATGATATACGGTACCATATTCTGTTACATAAACAATTTCTTCTTGTTCTTTCGGCTTTTCATTCTCTATCACTTTATCTTGTTCTCCAAGATAAGGATAAAACCGAAATTTTTGAATTACTGGAATAGAAATTGTTGGAAAAAATACTGTTTCACATAAAAATTCATAACTTACTTCTACTAAAATATGTCCATCTTCTTCTGTTTTGCAATATATCCATTCTCCATTTATATTATCATTGCTTGGAATATTAGTCCAAAAAAGACTTTCATAAATCCATGCAATATCCATTTCTTGTTGTTCTATTTTTTGTTCTATATAACCTAAATGAGAATATTGTAAAACAGTTTCTGTTACTTGCTCACATACTTTTAACTGGAATAAAAGTAATAAAAAAATTTGCCACAACCAAAACATAAGAAAGAAAAACATCGGAACAACTAATGCTACTTCTACTGTTAGAGATGCACTCCAATCCCTGTTCTTATTCCATTTACATAGAGAAATATTCTTTTTGGGAGAGATGGTATATTTATATTTTTTTTGACTATTTAACTCTGTTTGATAAACAAGAACAGGCATTAGAATGCACCTCCTTTTCTAATACGAATATACTTGCCTATAATTTAATTCATAAGCTTCTTTAAAAAAGAGTTCTGTATTATACTTTTCTTTCAATTTTGCTATGGTATAAAAATCCACTTCAATTAATACATTTTTCATTCGAAAATTATTGCTATATTGATATCTAATATTTTCTTGTATTAAATCCATTGTATAATAGATTTTACTCTTTATGTTTTTCAAAAAGGAAAATATACTAAGATATTCTTCATATCCTGCTCCTTTTTCTGTTGTTGATATCATATTTACTTTTTGAGTTACTAATTTAGAAGAAAAGTGAAAAATCTCTTGATAAGAAAGTGACCCTCCACTTCCTTGTAAAACAGGTAATTTTTTTCCTTGCAATAGTATTGCTACTTCAATCAAAGCTTCTTCTACAGACCATAATAATAACATAGCCGATTTTGTTATAGAAATAAGTAAAGGAATCCCTGTAATACCAGCTATTGCTACTGACATATTTTGCAATTGTACCATTTTTTGTGGCGTTTTTAAAATTTCTATCATAGTGAATAAAGTGCGAAATGCTACTAGATAAAGTATCATAGAAAGTAAATTTTCTTCATCTTCTGATTTTCCAAATATGACATATTCTCGTTCATACAGAAGTTTAGAATCTGTTTTTTCTTCTATATAATCACCAAAATATTGATTCAAATATAGTTCTAAGGCTATTGTATTTAATGATGTGTCTGTGACTCCTTCTAATAACTTCTGTATATCATTTTCTTGAATTAACCTTACAATAGACTGTAAACATTGTAAAAAATTTTCTATTGTATGTTCTGTTATATTTTCTTTTGATGGCAACTCTTGTCCTGTTAATTTTCTATCTGAAATCTCTTCTTTTTCTATTCCTACAAAAGAAAATAATTCCGTTGTCAATAATTCTTCTACTGTTTCAGCAATAGCATATCCTGTTTCTCCTGTTACACAAATTTCTCCATAAGTAAACCATAACCCTTTTACTGTATAATCTTCTATTCTTGTTTCTATTTTCTCCATTTCTTGTTTTACTTTTTCTAAATTAGAATATGAAAAATTAGATAAGGAAAGTTCTTGTAATAGACTCTGATTTTTTTGTAAACTTTGTCGCATTACTTCTACATCATATCCTTGTTGTTCTATTCCAACATAAAGTTTCATCTGATGAAGTTCTTTTTCAAACACCTCATATAATTCTTCTGAAAGTTCTTCTTTTTTATTCAGAAGATATGTTTCATAATCTTTTACTACTACTTTTGCTATTGCTTGTTTTTGCTCTAAAATTTTCAAATTTTCCAATGCTTCTGTAATCAATGAAGGTATCTTATCCAATTTTCTTTTTAAAGTATCATATTGTTCTGATGCATCCATGAAAACTAAATCTAAATGTTCTACTAAAATATCTCTTTCTTTTGAACATTCTTTCTTTTCCTTTTTTAATTCTTGTTCCTTTAATAACAATTGTTCTTGCTGTTCTATCTCTAAATCTAAACTCAATTGTTGCTGTACTACTAAAAGTTCTTTATTATATGCTACTATCTTTTCATCATAGAAAGAAATTCTTTGTTTTAAACTAACTGCTTCTGCTATTAACTGTTTTATTTGTATTGCTAATTGCTTTGGTGAAAACATTCCTCGTTTTACGGTATTAAAAATTTCTTCATTTTGATATGCTTTTAACAAATCCTCAGCACTCATACAAACTGGTTGTTTTATAAAAGCATCACTTAATTGTAACTTTCCCTCTTTATCAAGTAAAAGTCCTTGCTCATTCATACAAATTCCATCTATTAATTCCATCAAATGTAAAATTTCCTGTGTTACTGTATTTGTTACTTGTAAAGTTTCTTCTTGTTTTTGATACACTTCTCCTACATTTGCTACATCTAAAAGACTTTCTTTATCAAATAATTGTGCAATCGCTAATGTCATTTCATTTAAAGTAACTTGTTCTTTTACTTGTGTAAGAAAACCTTCGCCTTCGTTTGATAACATCGTTTGATATGTATTCAATGATACCGAAGGTTCTTCAAAGGAAAACAAACCACCTTTTATCTCTTGTAGTCCAAAAGTTACATAATCAGACAAGTGCTGTTCTACTTTTTCTTTCGAAAAATAAGTTGTTCCATATCCAGCATCTACACCAAATAATCCATATTTTTCAAACAATGGAGAATAATAATGAGCGAAAAAAGAATCCGAAGAAATTTTGGATATCATAGAAAGATATGCTGTTGCTCCTGTTATTCTAGCAGCTTCTAACGTAGTTAAAACAAAAGAAAATAATAAAACTAATACTAAAGAAAGGAATACTGTAATACTTCCTTTTTGTCTTCTCATAGTGCTTCCTCTTATTTTAAAATGCTATTTGCATCTCCTGTAATACTATTGAAAGCATCTGTCATAATATCTGTAATTTCTTCTTTAAATATTAAAACTAATCCAACCAAAATAACTAAAATCAACACAACTTCGATAACACCAACCCCTCTATCATCTTCCCAAAATCCCTTTGTTTCTAATTCTTCTCCCATATATTCTTCCATTTGCTCTACTTCTTGTTCTAACATTTGTTCCTTTTCTTCCATTTTAATCAAATTTCCTTTCTTTTTATCTAATTTTTCTCAATTTTCGTTAAAAAGACCAAAAGGCAGGTACTAATAAAATAGCAAATACTAATACTAACATTCCCATCATTGGCAACAACAATTTTGTTCCTGCTTGTTCACCTTTTATTTTTATATTAGTTCTTTCTTGCGCCATAGCTTCCTTTGCTTCTTGCAAAAGCAATGTTTGAATCCCTTGTATTCCCTTAGAAACATTTTGAGTTAATAAAGATGCCATTCTCTGATATACCAACACACCCATTCTTTTACCAAACATATCATATACTGCACTTTCTGAATATCCATGTTCTAACTCTTGCTTTGTTACTTTTAATTCTATAGTCAATATATGACCTTCTCCATAGTGTTCTTCATATTCTTTTGCCAAACGAAAAAAGCTCTGTCGTATCGAAATCCCTGTTGCTAATAAAAGTGATAATTTTGCAATAAATTCGGAATAGCTATTCTCTGCCTGTTCTTTTCTTTGTTTTTGTAATTCTTCTACTACATTTAATTTACGTACAGTATTTCCTTCGATATAATTATCACGTCTTCTTACGGTATTTGTTTTACTTCTCTGTACATTTCTGTACGTACTATAGGCCATGACACAGTTCTCCATTCTTTTTTATTCTGCTTTTTCAAATATTCTTAATTTTGCACTCTTGGAACGTGA
>CALASV010000294.1 GCA_937888895.1 uncultured Clostridia bacterium
TACAGAACAATGACGTAGCTTTGTTTGGCGAACTTATGAATGCTTCTCATGTTTCTTTAAGAGATGATTATGAAGTAACAGGTATCGAATTAGATACTTTAGTAGAAACAGCATGGACAATAGATGGTGTTATTGGTTCTCGTATGACAGGTGCAGGTTTTGGCGGTTGTACTGTAAGTATTGTAAAAGAGGATTGTGTGGACAATTTTATTCAAACGGTAGGAACTGTTTATGAAGAAAAAATCGGATATGCAGCTGACTTTTATGTAGTAGATATTGGAGATGGTCCAATAGAGTTAGCATAATAGATAAGATTTAGTTTTTAACAATAATAAAAAACAGAAATTGCTAGAGAGGCTTGTTCTTTGGTAATTTCGGAATGGAGAAAATTATGACAAAGGAAATTCTTTGGTTAGCAGAGTATGGAGTAACAACAGGTTTAATTCAGAAAGAAGATAAATTATTTACTATCAATCGTTTGATGGAATTATTCCAAATGGACGATTTAGGGGAAGAAAGTATGCTAGAGATTCCATGCGATAATGCACATCTTTGTGAAGTATTAGAGCGTATGAATGATTATGCAGCAGAACATGGATTGATGGAAGACAATACAGTTACTTATCGTGACTTATTTGATACAAAAGTGATGGGGATTTTAACTCCAAGACCAAGTGAAGTACTTCGTGCTTTTGAAGAAAAGAAGGCTTGTGATATGGTAACTGTAGCAGCAACGGACTATTTTTATAAACTTTGTAAAGATAGTAACTATATTCGTACTGACAGAATAGCGAAAGACCGTAAATGGAAAGTAGATTCTGAGTATGGTGAAATTGATATTACGATTAATCTTTCCAAACCAGAAAAAGATCCAAAAGCAATTGCAGCAGCAAAGTTAATGAAACAAAGTGGTTATCCAAAATGTCAGCTTTGTATGGAAAATGAAGGATATGCAGGAAGAACGAATCATCCAGCAAGACAGAATCTTCGTATTATTCCAATGACCATTAATAATGAGCCTTGGGGATTCCAGTATTCTCCTTATGTTTATTATAATGAGCATTGTATTGTATTGAATCAAAAGCATACCCCAATGAAGATTGATAGAGCTTGTTTTATTAAATTGTTAGATTTTGTAGAGCAAGTGCCACATTATTTCCTTGGTTCGAATTGTTGGCGGTTCTATTTTGACACATGACCATTTCCAAGGGGGACATTATACATTCCCTATGGAACGAGCCAAAGTAGAAACACCAATAACATTTGTTGGTTTCGAAGATGTAGAAGCTGGTATTGTAAAATGGCCAATGTCTGTCATTCGTATTAGTTCAGAAAAGAAAGAACGATTAGTAGATTTGGCAGAAAAGATTTTAAAGGTTTGGAGAGGTTATACGGATGAATCTGCTACTGTTTTTGCTGAAACGGATGGAGAACCACATAATACAATTACTCCAATTGCAAGAAG
>CALASV010000295.1 GCA_937888895.1 uncultured Clostridia bacterium
AGTCCTTGTTTTACCTGTTCTAATTTTTCTTCTATATTTTCTTCCTCGTCTAAATAAAAAGTAACGGTTGCTTTTCCTTCATCTTCTGGCAATTCTGGTAAAATATCAATAAACATTCGCTTTTTATCTTCTTCTGACAATTGTACATTATCTTGAATTTCAATACCTTCAATTCCAAGTTCATCTAACATAGCACTTACTAAATCTACAGCATCTGTTGTTGTTTCTAACGCTATTTTTTTCCACTTCATAAACCATACTCTCCTTTCTAAACGCACAAAAAACAGACTAGCACTGCTTTTGATTCAGTGCTACTCTGCTTTCTATCATTTATTTATCTTTATCATCATCCATCATATCTTCAAATTTTTCTTTTATATCTTCTACTTTTTCTTTAAACCAACTTTTTTTCTTCTTTTCCTCTGGTTCAGATGTGGATGTATCTTCTTTTTTCTTATAAGAATCACTAAAACTTTCTTCAAATTCTTTTAATAAACTCTTTTGGTCTGCATTTAATTTTGTTGGAACTTGCACGACTAAAGTTACATAATGGTCACCACGAACTTGCTTATTTCTAATCGATGGTACACCTTTTCCACGTAAACGCACTTTCGTATCGGTCTGTGTTCCCGGCTGTACAGTATACATAACATCACCATCTACTGTACTAATACGAACTTCTCCACCTAATGCTGCTGTTACAAAAGGTAATGGAGCATTAGAGTAGATATCCATATCTTGACGCTGGAAAATTGCATGACGGCTTACTTGTACTTCTACTAATAAATCACCATATTCTCCACCACGTTCTCCAGGTTCTCCTTTTCCACGAATACGAATACTTTGACCATTATCAATACCTGCTGGAACAGTTACTTGAATTTTCTTTCTAGCAGTCGTATATCCAGCACCACGACAATCTGTACATTTATCTTTTATAATTTTACCCGTACCACGACAATCTGGACAAGCCTGCACAGATTGTGTCATACCAAATAATGATTGCTGTCTATAAATTACCTGACCACGACCACCACATTTTTGACAAGTTTCTAAATTTGTACCCGGTCTTGCACCTGTACCATGACAAGTATGACATTCTTCCTTTAAATTCAAATCCAATTCTTTTTCTGTACCAAAAATTGCTTCTTCAAATGTAATACGAATACCTGTACGAACATTTGCACCTTTTACTGGTCCATCATTGGAACGTCTTCTTGAACCACCAAAAGAACCACCACCGAAAATATCACCAAAAATATCACCAAAGCTACCAAACAAATCACTCATGTCGCCAGAGAAATCAAATCCTCCACCACCCATGCCACCTTGTTCAAATGCAGCATGACCAAACTGGTCATATTTTTGACGCTTCTCAGCATCACTAAGTATTGCATAAGCTTCTGCTGCCTCTTTAAACTTAGCTTCTGCTTCTGCATTTCCCGGATTAGCATCAGGATGATATTTTTTTGCTACCTTACGATATGCTTTTTTAATTTCGTCCTCGGTTGCACCTTTTGCTACGCCAAGAACCTCATAATAATCTCTTTTGCTCTCTGCCATTTCTATCCCACCTAAATTCTATTCTATGTTTTCTAAATTATTTGGTTGTTACAATCCATAGTCAGTAATTTCATAACACTTAACTATAAATTGTTATTTTCTTACTAACAATATAGTTTTATAAAAACGGATAGGCAGTCTATTGACTGCCTATCGCAACCTATTTATTTATATCATACCTGTTCAAGAAATGCAATCATTTTTACACTTCTCTATAATCTCCATCAACTACATCATCCTGATAGGACTGACCACCCATATCAGCACCACCGTAGCCATTCATATCTGGACCTGCACCTGCCTGACCAGCCTGTGCCTGTTCATATACTTTCTGGAATAAAGCCTGTGCACTTGTCATGAGCTTTTCTTTTGCTGCCTTAATATCAGCAACTTCACCATCAGACATTACTTCTGGATTTGTCTTTTCAATAAGTCCCTTCAAATGAGCAAGGTCTGCTTCTACTGCTGCCTTATCATCTGCACTAATCTTATCGCCAACTTCACTTAATGCCTTTTCTGTCTGGAATACCATAGAATCTGCATCATTTCTTGTTTCTACAGCTTCCTTACGCTTCTTATCCTGAGCTTCATATTCTGCTGCTTCCTTCACAGCCTTTTCGATATCAGCATCAGAAAGGTTAGAACCTGCTGTAATTGTAATGTGCTGTTCTCTACCTGTTCCTAAATCTTTTGCAGATACATTTACGATACCATTTGCATCGATATCGAATGTAACTTCAATTTGAGGAACACCTCTTCTTGCTGGTGGAATACCATCTAATCTGAACTGTCCAAGAGACTTGTTATCTCTAGCAAACTGTCTCTCACCCTGAACTACGTTAATATCTACTGCTGTCT
>CALASV010000296.1 GCA_937888895.1 uncultured Clostridia bacterium
CCTGCTGCCGCTAACAACTTAGATAATACACTTTCTACATCATCACCGATATAACCAGCCTCTGTCAAAGAAGTAGCATCCGTAATCGCAAGTGGTACATTTAATAACTTTGCCAATGTCCTAACAAGATATGTTTTACCACTACCTGTTGGTCCAAGCATTAACATATTTGATTTTTCTAACTCAATACCATCTTCTGTCTTATCAAATACTCTTTTGTAATGATTATATACAGCAACTGACATTACTTTTTTTGCTTTTTCTTGTCCGATGACATATTCATCTAATTCTGCCTTAATGACATGTGGTGCTTTTAAATTACGGATGTCAAATACTCCTTCTGGTGCTTCCTGTTCTGCCTTTTTCTCTTTTGGTTGTTTTTTCTTTAATTTCTGACTTTGTGGAATATCATTGATACCCATATTGCCAAACATAAAAGGAGAAAAGCTACCCATAAAATCCATATTTGGAAATCCACCACTATTATTCATAGAATCCAATGTCTTTTGCATACAACTAGAACAAATTGTAATATTGTTCAAAAGCTTCATCATCTTTCCAACTTTACTTTCTGGTCTACGACAAATATAACAAATATCTTCATATCCATCTTGATTATCTTGTGTGTTATTTACATTCTCACTCATTACTTTTCCTCTTTCTATCTTTTTAATAAGCATTTTTATTGATAAATCCTTTAAACACCGTTAAAAATAAAATTAAAATATCAAAAGACGGTGTCCAATTTTCAATATAATATAAGTCATAATCAATACGTTTTCGTATTGATGTATCACCACGATAGCCATTTACTTGTGCCCAGCCTGTCATTCCCGGACGTACTTGATGTTTTACCATATACCTTGGAATTTCCTCTTTAAATTTTTCCACATAAAAAGGTCGTTCTGGTCTTGGACCAATTAAACTCATATCTCCTTTTAATACATTCCAAAGTTGTGGAAGTTCATCAATACTTGTTTTGCGAATAAACTTTCCAATCGGAGTTACTCTTGGGTCACGAAATGTCGTCCATGCTGATTTTTCTTTATTTTCGTCTTGCAGTTCCATCGACCGAAATTTATACATTAAAAATTCTTTATTATGATAACCCACTCTTTTTTGACTATAAATAATTGGACCTTTTGATGTACATTTAATTATGATTGCTACTATTATCATTGGAATTGCAGCAATCAGTAAAGCAATCGTTCCAATCACTAAATCCATTGTTCGTTTCATAAAACGATTAAATCCATTCGCTAATGGAACTTTTCTTATATGAACAATCGGAAGACCTTCTAAATCCTCCATATAAGGAATTGTTGGAATAATATCTTGATAATCTGGCAAAAACTTTGTATGCACTCCTGATTTTTCACACTTTGCTACAATTTCTGCAAGTCTTACATAGTCTTCCATCTTCATTGTAATATTAATTTCATCAAAATCATATTCCTTTAACAATTGGTCTAATTCCGATAATGTTCCTATCACAGGAATTTCTTTATATTTTGTTCCTACTTCCATTTCATCATCTAAAATTCCGATGACCTCATATCCCCATTGAGGATTTTGTTGCATTCGGTCTAATAAACCTTCTGCTGTTCTGCTGTAACCTATGAGTAAGACTTTTTTGCTATTATATCCCTCTTTTCTAATTTTGTGCAAAATAGACCTTAGACAAAACCGATACACTAACTCCATAGACACATTTAGCAAAAAGAAAAATACTAAAAACCAACGGGAAATATTGATTTCCTTTACTAAAAATAGTAAAGCCATAATATAAATCATACCCATAATATTGATTTTTACAATACGAATAGTTTCTAAAAATCTTCCTGCACTTCTTTGTGGTCGATATACTCCATTATTTAACAAAATAATAAAATATCCTGGTAAAATTACCCACAAATAATTCATATAGGTACTAAATGGTAAATACGTTCCTGGCATTTCATAAAATGCAGGTATCCACCCTAACCACAAAAATCGAAATCCATAAGCTAACGCATAAGCAAATACTAACAAAACTAAATCAATAATCACATGAATTCGATTTAATGTTTTTTGATGACTTTTTATCATAACTTTAAACCTCTTTTTTCTTTTCGATACAAAAACATCTTACATTTCCTATCTGTTATGAGTACATAACAAAACAGATGACTAATATCCGATGGACTACAACTATTTTTCTCACACGTTCCTATTTTAGCACACTCTTATAGAAACCAACAAGCATTTTAACAAAAAAAACCTTGTTTCTTCACAATCTAAACACAAAAGCTTGATAACATAAAACTGTAACAAGCAAATTTGATATTATTTCATTCGTTTTTTGTTTGATGGAATAATACATACCATTCTTTACAAATAAACTATAGAAAGGAAACTTAACTATGAATGACGAAAATAATACTTTTTACAATAATATTTCCAATACGGAAAACAACCATGTAGATAACTTCCAAGAATCTACTCCAACAACTTACCGTTATCGTTATGAAAACGGAGAAAAAACAGAATCTACACGAGAATCTTCTTCCACTTATGATTATCAAAAAGTAGAAGAAAATACAAGAAATCAAACTTATGATACTTATGATTATAATACTTCCTTTTATACGAATGTAAACTTAGAACCTACTCCTAAGAAAAAGAAATTTAAATTTGGCAAATTACTCAAATGGACAGCAAAAGCTGCTTGTTTTGGAGTCATTGCAGGAGCTGCATTTTTTGGTATAAATTATTTGGGTGGAAAGTTGACTGGAGTTACACCTTTGACAACTACTCTTGGTTCTACAGAATCTGGTGGTACAGGTACTCCTCTCAATATTACTCTTGGTAGTACCAATACGATTGAAGGTGTCGAAAATCCATCCGAAAGCGTTGTCGTACAAGTAGTTCATGAAAATCTGCCAGCTACCGTTGCTGTAAAAAGTACCTTCTTAAATACCTATTCCTACTGGGGACAACAGTATCAACAAGAAAGTAAAGGAAGTGGTTCTGGATTTATTGTTGGAATCAATGAAAAAGAACTTTTAATTGCTACCAACAATCATGTTATTGAAGATGCAACGAAAATAGAAATCACATTTATTGATACTACTGTATTAGAAGCTACAATTAAAGGAACTGATTCTATTGCTGATTTAGCTATTGTTGCTGTTCCACTAAATACCATTAGTACAGAAACACTTTCTCAAATTCGTGTCGCTACCTTAGGAGATTCGGATAATGTTCGTCTTGGACAAATGGCAATCGCCATTGGTAATGCTCTTGGTTACGGTCAATCCGTTACCGTAGGTTATATTAGTGCAAAAGACCGTGAAGTAACAGTAGATGGAAATACAATGGTATTATTACAAACAGATGCTGCTATCAATGGTGGTAACAGCGGTGGTCCATTGTTTAATACAAAAGGGGAAGTAATTGGTATTAACTCCGTCAAATACGCTGACACAGATGTAGAAGGTATGTGCTTTGCTATTCCAATTTCCCGTGCTACTCCAATTTTAAATGAACTTATGAACCGTGAAACGCTTACCGATGAAGAAAAAGGATTTTTAGGAGTTAGCACAAGAACAGTAACAGATGATATTGCTTCCCTTTATGGCTGGCCAACTGGTGCTTATATCGTATCCGTACAGCCAAACAGCCCAGCCGAAGCAGCAGGCATTTATGTGCAAGATATTGTCACAAGTGTCAACGGAGTACAAATCACAACAGCAGACCAATTAGTAAACACCGTATCAGCCTACCGTCACGGCACAACAATCGAAGTTAAAGTACAACGACTCAACAACGGTAAATACGAAGAAGTTACTATTAACGCTACTTTAGCAAAACGCTCCGATGTAGTAACACCTACGCCAACACCTTCTCCAACTTCAACTACAATTATTCCAGACAATCCTTTTGACTACTTCTTTGGTATTCCAAATCATTAATAAAAAGCTCAGCTTACCAAGCTGAGCTTTTTCATTCTGTCAATTTCTTATAAATTGGTAGTACCTCTTGCACTGTTCCATAAGCCGTCATTTTCCCTTTTTCCAATAAAATAGCTTTTGTGCAAAGATTTTTTACTTGAGCTTCATTATGCGATACAAACAACACTGTTGTTCCTTTATCAAACATATCCATAATCTTTTTTTCGCTTTTTTTACGAAATTTTGCATCTCCAACAGAAAGAACTTCATCTAAAATTAAAATATCAGGTTCTACAATCGTAGCTATCGAAAAACCAAGTCTAGCCTTCATACCAGAAGAATAGTTTTTTAATGGTGCATTAATAAATTCTCCCAATTCTGCAAATTCTACAATTTCTTTATATTTTGCATCTAAAAATGCTTTGGAATAACCAAGCATCGCACCATATAAATAAATATTTTCTGAACCTGTATACTGCATATCAAAACCTGCTCCGAGTTCTAACAACGGAACTACCATTCCTCTTTTTTTCACAGTACCTTCGGAAGCCTTTAATACTCCTGCAATTACCTTTAATAATGTAGACTTTCCTGCACCATTCATTCCTAAAATAGCAAGTCTATCTCCTTTTTCTAAAGAAAATGACACATTTTGCAATGCTAAAAACTCTTTATATCTTAATTCTCGTTTAAACATTTTAATCAAATAATCTTTTAAATCATCTACTTTTTGCTCCGTCAACCGATATTTTACACTAACATTTTCTACCGTTAATACTGGTGTCCCCATAATTTTCTCCTCCTCTGC
>CALASV010000297.1 GCA_937888895.1 uncultured Clostridia bacterium
ATAGAAATAAAACATTCAATATAAAACAAGAAACAGAGACTCAACTTGCGCAAAATACAGAGTGGATGCAAAATGAAATACAAATAATACAAACGTCAAATACAGAAGTAAAAGCATCACCAAATTGTTTATTTACATTTCAAACTTATTATAAAAGCAATCATGTATACTAATCAAATAACCATCTAAATAATCTAATGCTTTCTCACATATCTCATCTGGTATTCCGTAATATGCTGCTGCAATACTACCTGTAATTGCTGCCAGGGTATCACTATCTCCGCCAAGCGCAATGGCATTTCTAATCGCATCTTCAAAATCATATGAGTCTAAAAATGAACTAAGTGATTGTTTTACTGTTTCAACACAATTAATATGAAAGTATTGCGGTTTCATTTCATTACATTTTAAATTATCTATTTTAAACTCTTTTTTTACTGCATTTAACAAAACTTCTGCATCTTCTGTACTAATTTCACTAGAACTATGGTCAATAATTGTCTTTTCTTCATAAGGCTTTTCATCATCAGAAAGAGTCACAATATTACAACGTAATGCAACATCTGTTTCTTTTAAATCCACGCCAATACTTAATGCTTCCAATGGAGAGCGTCCTGTATAATACTTACGTGGATTATACCCAAGAACTGCCAAATTTGCAGTATCACTTCCTGGACTCATACCTTCTGGAATCGTCTTTGCAAGACCCATTTGTCCTTTCCCTGCTAATTCATCCATCACTGGCTTATTTGCTACTTCTAATGGTGTTTTTCCATCTAACTCTGCCAATGGATAATCTGCCATTCCATCTCCTAAAACAATAATATATTTCATAAACTCACCCTTTCTAAAATCAATGAAAGGCTGTCAAAAAACAGACAGCCCCAATTTATCCTATTACTTTGCACACCATTCTGTACGAATACGATTCAATACCGTTATTTGTTCTGCCTTTTCTTCAAAGCTTCTTTCACTCATCTGCTTTGTTACAAAAGCAAATTCTCCTGTAATTCCAGCAGAAACTTCTTCTACATCACCAAATAATGCTTTTGCTTTTTCTGCTTCTGTTTGTGGAACACGAACAAAGAATGCACTTTCTGCATCTAATCTATCAGATAAAGTAAGCTTCTTGCTACTCCAAATCGTTGTAATATTTGTACCTTTATGTTTTACTGCTTCTATTACATCAGATACTACAGCACTTGCTGTTGGTAACTTTCCAGCACCACTGCCATAAAACATCGTATCGCCTAATAAATTACCCTTAACTAAAATACTATTAAGTACACCACGTACACTAAACAACGGATTGTTATCACGAATCATTTTTGGTGTTACCATTGCATAAATATCTGTTCCATTTTTCTTTTCTGTAGCTAATAACTTAATTTCTGCATTTAATACTTTTGCATACTTAAAATCAATATCTGTAATTTTAGTAATACCTTCCATATAGACATCTTCATAATCTACTTGCATACCATACGCAAGAGAAGTCAAAATAGCTATTTTACGACCAGCATCATATCCTTCCACATCTGCTTCTGGATGACGTTCTGCATAACCTAATTCCTGTGCAGATTTTAAAGAAGCTTCAAAAGTTTCACCTTCTTGGCTCATTTTTGTTAAAATATAGTTAGTTGTACCATTTACAATACCACTAATTTCTAAAATTTCATCTGCTGTTAAAGACTGATTCAATGGACGAATGATTGGAATACCACCACCTACACTCGCTTCAAATAAGAAATTAACTTTCTTCTGTCTAGCAATTTCAATCAATTCTGCACCATGCTTTGCTACTAATTCCTTATTAGAAGTACAAACGCTCTTACCACGAAGTAAACATTCTTTTACAAAAGAATATGCTGGTTCTACACCACCCATTGTTTCTACAACACAACCTACTTCTTCATCTGTTGCAATAATCGAAAAATCATGCACTAAAATATCTTCAATCGGACTTCCCGGAAATTCTCTCAAATCTAATACATGCTTTACTGAAATTTCATCACCTGCATGTTTTGCAATAATTTCTTTGTTTCTGTCTAAAGCTTCTACAACACCAGAACCAATAGTGCCATAGCCTAATACCGCTATTTTCATAAATCCTCCTTATTGTTGTACTTTTTTAGTACCAATCTGCTGTATTTTTGTAACAGTTCAGCTAATTTTATATATAGCTGAACTATTACTATTTTTCTTGATATATTACCACAATCAAGTTGGGAATACAAGTTTTATTATTTATTTATTTTAATAGGAAGTTGCTTTTTCAATACTTTAATTGCTTCTGCTAACTGATTATCTTCTTCATGTTCAATGACTACTTTTTGTTTTAATTCTTCTGCTAAGTCAACTTCCACATCTGGTATTACACCTGTACCATGAATACAAATTCCATTTGGTGTAAAATATTTCGATACTGTTAACTTTATTGCTGTGCCATCACTAATTGGAATAATAGACTGTACAATACCTTTACCAAAACTTGTTGTACCTACAAGTGTTGCTTTTTCATAATCCTGCATTGCTGCTGCAAAAATTTCAGAAGCACTTGCACTATTTCCATTTATCATAACAACAATTGGTAATTCTAATTCATGATTATCATTTCCTTTATACTCTTGTTTATTACCATACTTATCCTCTGTATAAACAATTAAACCTTTTGGAAGAACATAATCTAACATCTCTACTACGGCATCTAATAAACCACCTGGGTTATCACGCAAGTCAATAATTAAACCTTTCATACCATCTGCTTCTAACTGTTCAATTGCATCCTTAAATTGCCCTGGTGTCACTTCATCAAATTGAGAAATCAAAATATAACCAATCTTATTCGCTAACATTTCATGTTCGATAGTTTCTACTTCAATGACATCTCTTGTAATCGTCAATTCAATTGGGTCTGCTACTCCATCACGAACTACAGTAACTTTTACAATAGTTCCTGCTTCTCCTTTCATCATAGCAACAACCGAATCAATTTCCATTCCAGTAACATCTACACCATCTACCATATAAATAATATCACCCGGAAGCATTCCTGCTTTATAAGCTGGAGCATCTACATAAGGTTTTACAATCGTAATCAACATTGTTTTTGCATTCTGTTGTACTACTGCACCAATTCCACAATACACGCCACTAGAAGACTCCATTAAATCTTTATATTCTTCTGCTGTATAATAACAAGAATATGGGTCACCTAAACCTTCCATTAATCCTTTATATGCTCCAATACGAAGGTCTTCTGTCGCAACTTCATCCATATAATAATCATTAATAATTTCTTCTAATAACTCTAACTTTCCTGTAAAATATGGTGACAGCAAAGGTTCTTCGTCCACTGTATTAGAAGTATTAGAAGTTGTTGTTTTTCCTGAAGAAGTTTTTCCCTTCGTAGAAGAAATTTCGGTATGATTCTCATCTACTTTTGGAAGTGCTACTAAAGAAGCACATCCTGTACAGCCAAGTGCCATACAACCAGCTAATAATAAGCTCCATATTTTATTATATTTTTTCATTGTTTTCCTCCTTTAATTTTATTTAATCTTTTAATAACTAATATATTTCAATGGGTCTACGGCAACACCATTAATCGTAAGACCAAAATGTAAATGTGGTCCTGTAGACACTCCTGTAGAGCCTATTTTAATTACTGCTTCTCCACGCTTCACATAATCCCCTACCGAAACTAATATTTTAGACGCATGTAAATAACTTGTGACTACTCCATTTCCATGGTCCACTTTTACATAATATCCTGAAGAAGAATTATAGCTAGCTGCAATTACTGTACCTGCTAAGACAGATACTGCATTCGTACCTGTTGGTGCACCAATATCAATTCCTCTATGATATGTAGACGCTCCCTTTGTTGGAGCATTTCGATAACCAAAATAAGAAGTAATTCTTCCACTACTTGGCACTGGCCAAAGCATATTTTCGATATTTTTACTATTAGATAATGCATTATCCTTTGATGTTTGTGCCTTTTTTGCTTCTTCTTCGGCTTTTTTACGTTCTTCCTCTGCCTTTCTCTTACGCTCCGCTTCTTCTCTACGAAGTCGTTCCTCTTCTTCTTTTCTCTTTCGTTCTTCTTCTGCAATACGTTCCTTTTCTAAACGCTCTAATTCTTCAATATTTGCATTTTCTTCGGTAATTTCTTCCCAATAGTAGAATAACATTTCTTCATCAGAGCCAATTTCTGCTGCCATTGCCACTAATTCTTGACCTTTTGCTATAGATAATTCTTCTACTGCTACCAATTCTGTTTCTCTTGTCGCTTTAATACTTTCTAATTCTTCCTTCTGTGCTTCTAAAAGCAATTCCGTATTCATAATTTCTAATTTTGTTTCATTATAACGCTCTAATAATGTATTATCATATTCTGTAATTTGTTGTTGATATTCCAACTGATTAAACATATCAGTCAAACTACCCGAACCAAGCAAAATATCCAAAAATTCAGTATCTGGATTTTCATACATATATTGAATACGTTCTTTCATAATCTGATACTGCTCTGCTTCTTTTTGTTTTGCTTCTTCCAATGCAATTTTGGTTTCTTCTAATTTTTGCTCACATTGTGTTAAATCTGCTTCCAAGACTTCGATATCGTCTAATAACTCCATCATCTTATCATCTAAACTTTTAATATAAGCATCCATATCTTCTTTTTTCGCTTTTAATTCGGAAAGCTTTTTTTCTAATTCTTTTTGTGCTTTTTGTAATTCTTCTTTCTTTTTCTTTGCTGCATCAATTTCATCTTGATACGACTTAGAACCAGCAAAAACAATCATACTTTCTTTTAAATTAGTAGGCAATAACCCTGTTGTTATTCCTGCCATCATAGAAAATACAAGACCTACCGTTAATACTTTTTTTATTTTTTTTCTCATAATATCTATTTGGGATTACTGCTCACTCATTCTAAAAGAACAGTAACTTTTTCCTTTCTATTGTTGTAACT
Organism: uncultured Clostridia bacterium; assembly: GCA_937888895.1. Taxonomy (GTDB): domain Bacteria; phylum Bacillota; class Clostridia; order Lachnospirales; family Lachnospiraceae; genus SIG299. The sequence goes on from CALASV010000297.1 coordinate 4,982, forward strand.
CAATTTTTCTAATTTGACGTCTTGCTGTCACATAACTAGCAATCAAACCAATACCTAAACTAAACACTAATGCCAATGGAATAAAATCTCCCATAATTTCATTCCTTTCTAAAAACTTCATCGATTGAAAAATAGACTCAAACTGCTCTTTTATCGTTTTAACTACCTCTCCATAAAAGAAATATAAAATTCCAATAGGAAGCACAGAACCTAATGCCCCAATTAACATACCTTCCACAACAAATGGAGCACGAATGAAAAAGTCTGTTGCACCAATAATGTTCATAATAGAAATTTCTTCTCGACGAACATTAATACCTGTGGAAATCGTTGTTCTAATTAAAAATACTGCAACTGCTGCTAAAATCACTATCAAGCCTACAGAAATTACCCAAACTAATGTCTTTATTCCTGCAAAACTATCTGCAACTGACTTAGAATGATTTACAGTACGCACATCTTTTAATGATTGTGTATAACGCACTAATGCCTCTTGCATTGTTACATCATTTAAATGCACTTCTAATGATGCAGAATCTGCTAATGGATTATCTGAACCAAATGTTGCCACTAATTCTTCTGTCAAACTTTCGCTCTTATAAGTTTCCCACGCTTGTTCTGCTGATATGTAAACAATATCTTCCACTTCTACACGTTGTTGTAATGTTTCTTTAATTTCTAAAATTCTTTCTTCTGTTGTTCCATCCTCAAAAAAAACTGTAATACCAACCATTGACTCAGCCGAATCTACCATATAATTAAAATTTGCCATAACAAAATAAAATACACCAATTAACAATAAACAAGCAGTAATTGTTCCAATAGAAGCCAAAGAATAAATTCGATTTTTCCATACTCCGTGAAATCCTTGTTTAATACAATAAGCCAATGTTCTAATCCTTCGCATAACGATACCTACCCTTTTCTTCGTCACTAATGACTCTACCATTTTTCAATGTAATTACACGCTTTTGCATTCTATCTACGATTTCTTGATTATGTGTTACCACAACTACCGTTGTTCCTCTTTTATTGATATCTTCTAGTAAACTCATAATTTCCCATGAATTTTGTGGGTCAAGATTTCCTGTTGGTTCATCGGCTAAAAGAATCATTGGATTGTTAATTAATGCTCTTGCAAGTGCCACTCGTTGTTGTTGTCCACCAGATAATTCTTCTGGATATGCTTTTGTTTTATCTAATAAACCTACTAAAGATAACATCTTTGGCACTTCACGTTTAATACGACGCTCTGGTACTTCTACTACACGTTGAGCAAATGCCACATTTTCATATACATTTCTATCTTTTAATAAACGGAAATCTTGAAATACAACGCCTATACTACGACGATATTTTCCTACTTGATGTCTACGCAAACGCCCAACAGACTTACCACCAACAAAAACTTTTCCTTTCGATGGAAGAATTTCTTTCATCAATAAACGAATTAATGTTGATTTTCCTGAACCACTATTTCCTACAATAAAAACAAATTCTCCTTTGTAAATACGAATATTAATATTCTCAATTGCTGCAATTCCCTTTTGATATTCTTTTGAAACCATTTCAAAAGAAATAACTGGCGTTTCTAGTTTTTTATTTATTTCTTCATTGATATCAAACTCTTCTGACATAGTTTCTCCTTGTTCTTTCTTTTTTTCATACTTTTTGAAAGTATAAAAGATACTTGTGTCAATAATGTTACAAAATACAACAGGCTACCTAAAAAAGACAGCCTGTTTATAATCAATAATTATTCTATATTTTCCATATATGTCATATATTTTACTACCATCAGTGCAATTTTAAAAGTGATTGCATCTTCAAATACACGAAGGTCTAAATTTGTTACCTTTTGTATTTTATCCAAACGATACACTAAGGTGTTTCTATGAATATAAAGCTGTCTAGAAGTTTCAGACACATTTAAATTATTTTCAAAAAATTTATTAATTGTTGCAAGTGTTTCTTCATCAAACTCATCTAAAGAACTTCCATTAAAAATTTCTTTAATAAACATTTTGCATAATGACATTGGTAACTGATAAATCAATCTTCCAATTCCTAAATTAGAATATGCAACAATGTTTCTATCACTATAAAAAATCTTTCCTACATCTAATGCCATTTTTGCTTCTTTATAAGAACGAGAAACATCTCTAATTTCATTTACTACTGTACCATAAGCAATATGTACTTTTGTCATAGCTTCGGTATTTAACATATCCAAAATAACTTTCGCTGTTTTATCTAAGTCATCTAATGTATCAGTCGCTTTTACTTCTTTTACAACAATAATATTCTTTTCA
>CALASV010000298.1 GCA_937888895.1 uncultured Clostridia bacterium
GGTGATGGTACGAATGATGCCCCTGCCCTAAAAGTAGCTGATATTGGTTGTGCTATGGGAAATTCTGGTACAGATGTAGCAAAAAATGCTTCGGATATGATTTTGATGGATGATAACTTTGTTACGATTGTTTCTGCTGTAAAAGAAGGTCGTGGTATTTATGAAAATATTCAAAAAGCGATTCAATTTTTATTATCTTGTAATATAGGAGAAATTATCACGATTTTTTTAGCCATTCTATTCCACATGCCTTCTCCTTTGGCAGCAGTACAATTATTATGGGTCAATCTCATTACGGATTCCCTTCCTGCAATCGCTCTTGGTATGGAACAACCCGAAGATGATACAATGAAACGACCTCCCATTTCTCCAAACGCTGGATTATTTACTCCGAATTTAATTGCTCAAATTTTAATTGAAGGTACATTGATTGGCTCTCTTACCTTACTTTCTTATGTCCTTGGTGTAAAATATATTGGAAACGGAACAACCATGGCTTTTGCTGTATTAAGTTTTTCTCAACTTTTTCACGCTTTTAATATGCGAAGCCGACACTCTTTATTTCAAGTAGGATTTTTCGGAAATCCTATGATGAATATTTCTTTTTTTATTTGTAGTACCCTGCAATTACTTGTAATCACAAATCCTTATCTTCAAACTATTTTTCAGGTTACTGCTTTAACTACTTATCAATGGCTTATCGTCATTACCTTCTCTATTGCACCAATTATTTTTGTAGAATTACAAAAGCATATTGCAAAATATGACAAAGAGGATTAAAATAAAACAAAAGAAAAAGGAAGTGTTTCTTATGGAAGAAAAAAAGACCTTTGCTCCTCTATTACCTTATAATACTTCAATTGCTGAAAATTTTTCTATGTATGATAATATGGAATATTGCTGTGACAGAGACCTTTGTCACCCAAATATTATTATGAGTACAGGCAATATTATAAAATACTATACGTATACTGTAGAAGAAGAACCATTAAAAATTATATCGGAAGTATAAGGAAAAGGGTTACATTCCTTCATGGAAAATGTAACCCTAATTTTACTTATAACTGTAATTCTTCCTCTATTCTTAGTAATCTATTATATTTTGCTGTTCGTTCACCTCTACATGGAGCACCCATTTTTACAAAAGAAGTTCCCAAACCAACAGCTAAGTCTGCAATCGTTGTGTCCTCTGTTTCTCCACTTCGATGTGACATAATGGTAATAAATCCATGCTCTTTCGCTAATCGAACCGTATCCATTGTTTCTGTCAAACTACCAATTTGATTTGGCTTAATTAAAATAGCATTTCCTGCTTTTTCTGTAATTCCCTTCATTAATCGTTCTTCATTCGTTACAAATAAATCATCTCCAACTAAATAAACTTTATCTCCCAATCGTTTTGTAAGTTGCTTCCATCCTTCCCAATCTTCTTCATCTAAAGGGTCTTCTAATGATAAAATTGGATACTTTGCAACTAACGCTTCATAATGTAAAATCAGTTGTTCTGTTGTCATTTCCAATCCTTGTTTTTTTAATAGATAATGTCCTTTTCCTTGCTTTTCATTTTTCCACTCAGAAGCTGCTACATCTAATGAAATCATAAAATCTGTTCCTGCTTCATACCCTGCATCAGCAATCGCATCTAAAATAATATCAAGTACTGCCTCATCAGACGCTAAATCGGGGGCAAAACCACCTTCATCTCCAACCGAAGTAGATGCACCCCAATTTTTTAATAACTTTTTCAAAGAATGATATACTTCTGCACACCAACGAAGTGCTTCAGCAAATTGATTTTTTTCTAATCTTCGAACCCCTATTGGAACAATCATAAATTCTTGAATATCCATATTAGAATCCGAATGAGCACCACCATTTACAATATTCATCATTGGAATTGGCATCTTTCCCGTATTGATACCACCAATATAACGATATAACGGCAAATTTTTGCTCCTGCCTTTGCACATGCTAACGAAACCGAAAGAATACCATTTGCTCCTAATCTCGATTTTTCCTTTGTACCATCTTTTTGTAACATTGCATTATCTAATGCACGTTGTTCTAAAATACATCGTCCAATCAGTAATGGATTTACTTCCCTTTGAATACCTTCTACTACTTTTAAAACACCTTTGCCTAAGTATCGTTTGGACTCCCAATCTCGCAATTCCCACGCTTCAAATTCGCCTGTCGATGCACCAGATGGTGCAATAGCACGTTCCTTTGTTCCATCTTGCAATATCACTTCTGCTTCTACGGTTGGATTTCCTCTAGAATCTAGTACTTCTCTTGCAACTACCTTCTGAATGCTACACATAAAGTTCCCTCCTGTTTACTATTTCTATCTATAAGAATATGTATTTTTTGAATTTCCATACAAAAAACTTGCATTTTTTCATAGAACTTACTATACTAAACATCATATACATCTAGGGAAAGATAACATCTGTTATTGCATTAATTCCTAGACAAATATGACCTTATTAATTTTTATAACATACAGAAAAAATGGAGGTATACATTATGAAACTTTGGGGAGGTCGTTTCACAAAGGAAACAAACCAACTTGTCCACAATTTCAATGAATCTCTCTCTTTTGACCAAAAATTCTATCAACAAGATATTCAAGGTAGTATTGCTCATGTCACTATGTTAGCAAAACAAGGAATTTTGACCGAAACTGAAAGAGATACGATTATTATTGCATTAAATCAAATCAGAGTAGATATTGCTTCTGGTGCACTTGTTTTTGACGAAGCTCAAGAAGATATCCATAGCTTTGTAGAATCTGTTTTAATTAGTCGCATTGGCGATGCTGGAAAAAAATTACATACTGGACGTAGCCGTAATGACCAAGTAGCACTTGATATGCGTTTATATACAAGAGATGAAATTGATGAGCTAGATAAATTATTGTATGATTTATTAAAAACGTTATACAATATTATGGAAGCTAATTTAAATACTTATATGCCAGGATTTACACATCTTCAAAAAGCACAACCAGTCACAGTAGCACATCACTTTGGAGCTTATTTTGAAATGTTTTTACGCGACCGTGACCGTTTACAAGATATTCGTAAACGTATGAATTATTGTCCTCTTGGTGCAGGAGCACTTGCTGGAACAACCTATCCATTAGATAGAACCTATACAGCTTCTTTACTTGGATTTGATGAACCAACAAGAAATAGTATGGATTCTGTTTCCGACCGTGACTACTTATTAGAAACATTAAGTACCCTTTCCATTTGCATGATGCATTTAAGCCGTTTTTGTGAAGAAATTATTATTTGGAATTCCAATGAATATCGTTTTGTAGAATTAGATGACAGTTATTCTACTGGTAGTAGTATTATGCCACAAAAGAAAAACCCAGATATCGCAGAATTAATTCGTGGAAAAACAGGCCGTGTTTACGGTGCATTAACTTCTTTATTAACTACAATGAAGGGGATTCCTTTAGCCTATAATAAAGATATGCAAGAAGATAAAGAATTTACATTTGATGCTATTGATACAGTAAAAGGCTGTCTTGCTTTATTTACTGGCATGATTGCAACAATGAAATTCAATAACGAAGTAATGGAAGAAAGTGCAAAGAAAGGATTTACAAACGCTACAGACGCAGCAGATTACCTCGTAAATCATGGTGTTCCATTCCGTGATGCTCATGGAATTATTGGACAATTAGTTCTTTTATGTATTGAAAAAGATATTTCTCTCGATGAACTTCCATTAGAAGAATATCAAAAAATCTCTCCTGTATTTGAAGCAGATATTTATGATGTGATTCGTATGGAAACTTGTGTAGCAAAACGTACAACACTCGGAGCACCAAGCCCTGAAGTTATGAAAGAGGTTTTAAAATATTACAATGAATATTTAAATCAGTAAGCTACATAGTCAATCTCATTTGACAAAATCAAAGGAAGGCTGTCAGGAAATAAATCTTTCACAATATATAGTGTTTCTCGAACAAAAAAACCTATATATTGTTATAAAAGTTTATTAACCTACAGCCCCTTATAAACTATTATTGTTTTTAAGTTTCCTCATACCATTGTTTATACTCATCTAATCGTTGAATATAACCTGCAAATTCTGGTACTGTAAAATCTAGTTCTTTGTATCTTACAGGATATATAATACCTTTGCTAATTAACTGTGCTCTTGTTGTAGAAATTGAATTTACATTTTTACGAAGATTTTTCGCTATATTAGATATTGTACATGGCAACTCTCCACACTTAACCATAGCAAATATAAATTTTTTATCACTTTCTGCACATCTTTCATATCTTGCTTTAAAAAACCCAACATCTAATAACTTTAAAAATTCTTGCATATTATTTCTAATATGAAAATCTTGAATTAACTTTTCGTCAGTATACTTATATACTACTTGACACATTTGCTGAATAAAAAAAGGGTATCCCTTAGTAATATTTATTATTTCTTTAATTGCTTCTTCTGTATAAGAAATTCCAAATTTCTTTGCAGGTTCTTCT
>CALASV010000299.1 GCA_937888895.1 uncultured Clostridia bacterium
AAAGATACAACAGAATAATGACAGGGGTATCAATGGTGATCAGTGTTTTAGCTGTATTATTGTTGGCAATGACAAGAGAATCATATGCTGTGGTTGTGGCATTTTTGTTATTAGTAATAAAAGGGTGTCTGCTTTTTAAATGTGTAAAATAAATTGGTCTTGTTTTTTATAAAAAACAACCGTACCTACCACAAGCAACACAATAGAAAATATAAGAGAATACAACATTGTAGGCACATTCATCGGATTTCCAAAAATAGCATCTCTAAAATTTTCAATGACTGCATACAATGGATTTAATCGAAACAACCAAATATTTTTTTCACTTGCAATATCTTCTACTCGATAAAAAATCGCACACGCATACATTAAAAGCATGAGTGCTACTCCCCAAAGATATTCCATATCTCGAAAGAATACAGCTACTGCCGATAATAAAAGTCCTGCTCCAAGTGTCATAATAAATACAATCAAAAGTGGGAAAATTGCTTCAACTAAATGCCACGTTGGTTTTACCCCTCGTACAATGGCAACTAATGCTAATACAATTAAGGAAATTAAAAACATAATATAGCCAGAAATAGCACTAGCAAATGGGTACATATATTTTGGAACATATACTTTTTTTATCATATTGGCATTAATTCTTACAGAACGCAATGCTGTTCTTGTTGTATTAGAAAAAAATGTATAGATAAGTCGTCCTGTTAAAATATAAACTGGAAAGTCTTTTGTTTGATTTCCCATTTTAGAAAATACAAGTACTAAAACTAGCATTGTTAATAATGGTTCTAGCATTGTCCAAAATACACCGAGATAAGAATTTCTATACTTTAGTTTAATGTCTTTTTTTACAAGTTGAAATAATAAAAAATGATACTTTTGAAAGGTTAAAAATAAATTTTTCATTCTTTCTTGTCTCCAAATAATAATAAAATCTGCCCATAAAAACAGTTTTTCATGGGCAGACTTGATAGTTGACTTATTGCATTTTTTGTAAACGGTTCATAGCACTAAACATCGCACGAATCGATGCTCTTGTGATATTAGAACTAATACCAACACCAAACGTTGTTGCTCCTGTTTCGGTATCTAACATCTGAATATAAGCTGCTGCCTGTGCATTTTCACCAAGTCCAAGAGAGTGTTCTGTATAATCCAAAACTTTATATGTGTGACCAAGTTTTTTGCGTAATCCTGTTAATACAGCATCAATTGGTCCATTACCAGAAGCTTTCATTTCTTCTGCCACACCATTATGCTCATAACCAAGTGTAATTTCTGTTTCTACACTGTTATCTTCTAAATGCTTTTCTCCAATACCCAATCTTCTAAAACGTAAAGGCTCTTTCTGGTTCAAATATTCTTCTCTAAATACTTCCATAATCTGCTCTGGTGCAATTTCACCTTTTGCCTCTGCTAATTTCTGAATCTTGTCAGCAAATTCTTTATGCATTCCCTTTGGTAACTTATAACCAAAATAAGTATCCATAATGAATGCTACACCACCCTTACCAGATTGGCTATTGATACGAACGATTGGTTCATATTCACGACCAATATCTGCTGGGTCAATTGGTAAATATGGTACTTGCCAAAACTGACTATTTCTTTCCTTCATTGCCTGTACGCCTTTGTTAATCGCATCTTGATGAGAACCTGAAAATGCAGTAAATACTAATTTACCTGCATAAGGATGTCTTGCAGGAATTGGCATTTTCGTACAACGCTCATACACTTCAATAATTTCACTAATATTCTCAATATTCAATTCTGGATTGATACCTTGAGAAAACATATTGTAGGCGATTGTTAAAATATCTACATTACCTGTACGTTCCCCATTACCAAACAATGTTCCTTCTACTCTATCTGCACCAGCAAGTAACGCAAGTTCTGCAATAGCTACACCAGTTCCTCTATCATTATGTGGATGAATACTTAAAATAATACTCTCTCTATTTTTAAAGTTATGGCTCATCCATTCAATTTGGTCTGCATATACATTTGGAGTATTCATTTCTACGGTTGCTGGAAGGTTAAAAATAATCTTCTTTTCCGGAGTTGGTTGCCATACATCCTGTACAGCAGTACAAACTTCTAACGCGTATTCCACTTCTGTTCCTGTAAAACTTTCTGGAGAATACTCTAATATAATTTCTCCCGGAAAATCTTTTGCATATTTTTGTACCATCTTTGTACCATCAATCGCAAGCTGTTTAATCGTTTCCTTATCTGCATGAAATACAACATCTCTTTGTAAAACAGACGTAGAATTATAAATATGCACCACTGCTCGCTTTACACCCTCTAATGCTTCAAATGTACGAGCAATTAAATGCTCTCTACATTGTACTAATACTTGAACTGTCACATCATCTGGAATCAATTTTCTTTCCACTAACTGACGCAAAAAGTCAAACTCAATTTGAGAAGAAGATGGAAAACCTACTTCAATTTCTTTAAATCCAAGTTTTACTAACAATTGAAAGAACTCCAGTTTTTCGTCTACTACCATTGGCTCAATCAATGCCTGATTACCATCTCGCAAATCGACACTACACCACATCGGTGCTTTTTCAATTTCCTTATTTGGCCATTGTCTATCTGGCATATTTAATACTGGATTTCTTTGATATCTTTTATAATTTAACATACATTCCTCCTAAATAATCATTATTCTGTCGTTTCTTCCTCTGGTGGCATCATAACACCAACTTCTATTTCGGCAAAAATTTCATTTTTCAATACTAAATCTGTCATATTTTGAAAACTTACTGCTACAAAATAAGTTCCCGATGTCGTATAGCCACTCAAATTTATGTAAGGAGAAAGAGCCTTTAAGGTTATCCTATTCAGTCTTACTTCTTCTCCTTTTATAATTACTTCATCGGATGTTAATCCTTTAATTTGAACTCCCATTCCTTCTGGTAAATTTTTTACTTTAACATCATCTTTTGAAATTTCAAGAGATAATTCATTATGCTCTTTAAACTCTACTGTAACTGCTAAGTCATCTTCATCTACCATACGCAAACTTTCTAACTTAGAATCCCAAAGAGAAGAAATATCAATATTTTCTTCTATTGTATCACTAACCCCTGTAATATCACAATAAAAACGAAGTCCTGAACCAAGTTTTAATAAATCGGAAGGTGTACCAGCTACTGTTACAATTTCTGGCTGATAAGAAATATTTTTTACCTCATAACCTTCTACAGGTACTCCTATTGTTTCTACATGAATTTTTACTTCCTTTGTCTGTAAAATAGGAATCTTAACTTCTACAAGTTCTGTATTCATTTGCACCTTATTCATATTAACAGCATTTCCATTAATATCATAAATCATAGGTACACCGGTTACTTTAGAATCTTTTGACATTCCATCTACCTGAACAAGTAACACTACTTCTTCAATTCGATTGATTTGAGTTTGAGAACCTGTTAATCGAATCATATTTGGACTAGCTACCATATCTCCAATCACATAACCAGCAGCTGTTTCTCCTACTGTAGAAATTTTTACACGAAAGTCTTTTGATATTGAATTTTCTAATCGTAATTTCATCATTTGATTCATACCACGAATAATTTCCACTTCTTTATCTGCATAACCAACAACAGATACTTCAATTGGAACAGCATCCGTTAAAGAAAGTTTTTCAAAATCAGCAACTGCCACAATATTATCTCTTGTTAAACTATCGCATATTTTTCTTCTTGCTTCTACGACAACCGTAATTTTATCCCCTTCTACTATTTCTGGAATTTTATCTTTTTCTGTCAATGCATCTTCATTTATAATTGTTACAGGAACATCTGTAAAAGTTACCGTTTCTATTGGGTCTTGCGAATTGATTACGCCTAACCACAAAAATGTTGCAAGAAATAGAGATAATAACTTTAGCCCAATGTTACTTGTCAATTTCTCCTTCATCTTTTTTCACTCTCCATTTTGCAAACATACTCTTTTTATTTTTTACTTCAGGTTCTTTTTTCTTTTGAAACTCTTTTAACTTAGAAGTTAAAAAATCGCTGTCTATATTGTACATTAAATTTCCACCCTTCACAAGGGAAACCTTTCCCGTTTCTTCTGATACAACAATTGTTAAACTATCAGAAACTTCACTAATTCCTACTGCTGCACGGTGTCTTGTACCTAAATCTTTGCTTAAATTCATATTTAAGGAAAGTGGCAAATAACATGTTGCAGAAATAATACGGTCACCTCGTACAATGACTGCTCCATCATGTAAAGGAGTATTCTTTTCAAAAATATTAATGAGTAATTGACTTGTAAGCAATCCATCTACCATAATCCCACTCTTAATATACTCATCTAAAGAAACATCTTGCTCTATTACAATTAAGGCACCTGTTTTAGGTTCTGCTAATTTAAATGTTCCTTTTACTAATTCCTCTATTGATTTATCAGAAAATCTATTATTCTCATTTTCTTTATTTTCAGAAAATATTCCAAATGGAAGAAGTCTTTTTTCACCCAATTGTTCCAACACCTTTCTTAATTCTGGTTGAAATAAAATAATCAATGCTGTAATACCTACACTGATGGTATTCATAAAAATCCAAAGAATCACATCAAAATTAAGTAATGTAGCTATTACCCAAAATAATAAAATTACAATAAGACCTTTGACAATGACCCAAGCTCTTGTTGTTTTAATCCATTTAATAATATAATAGACTAGCACTGTAATTAGAGCAATCTCTATAAAATCCATTATCCCCATTTTAGGCAAGGAAATCATGGTTGATATGTCTTTCAACATTTGCAAAATGTTATTCATACTCTGCCCCTTATCTTAATCTTCTACTCCAAAGTTCCCTATCTACAGTAACATTTTCTTCCTCTTCTTCTGATTCTTCTACTTCCTCTTCATTAGAAAATGTTGTAACATTTTTACTTGGTACTGCTACATTAATTTTAGGTACAGCTTTTACATAATAATAATAGTCATCATCTTCAAACTGTACATACTCTACAGAAGTATAGTCTAGCACTATACGGAAAAAATGTACAATAAACACTAACAACATAGAACCAAGTGTCCCTAAAATAACGCCTCCAATGCCAACGCTAATATCTAATTGTAAGTCAGCAAGCAAAAATCCTAAAATATTTAACACTGCACCAAGTACAATATTAACTTCAAACACAAATTCAAATCTCAATTTTCTAACTAAATACATTACTATAATAACAAATGCAAAAATTCCAGCTGTAATAAACATTTCTTTATGTTTAAACAAACTATCTACTACATCAATATATAATGCTAATGTTGCATCTAAGCTAGTAATATCCTGTCGCATTGCTGCTTCTTTAATTACCTTAAATACATAATAAATAATAACTCCACTCATCGTTGGAAAAATTGCCATTGGTGTAGCAATCATACCTAATAATAATGGAATTAAGTAAGGTATTTTAAAAACAAATAAAATAGGAACTACCACTACTGCATACCCATATTTTCCAGAAAAACGAGCAATAAAACAATATAATACTGCAAAAATAACAATCACTAATGCTGCTAAAATTGGAGATGCACTATATACTTGCAAAATAGCTAACACTGCACAAAACAAAATAAGAATGACAGGTGGAAGAAATACTGAAACTGCTGCCAAACCTAATTCTATCAATGGACTAGCTATTTGTTCATTATAATTTAATGTCTGATTAATGGTATGAAATGCCATATAAGAAATCAAAAAACGAAATATCGGTTCTATCACTAATTGATATTTTTGAAAAAACCTTCTTGCTACTCCTCTAAATTCTAACAATTTTGTAAGAAACTCCATGCTATTACTCTGCCTCCTCCCATTCTGTCATTCCTTCTTCTTCTTGATACATACTTCGAAGCAGTCGCAACATTCGGAAATATTTTGACAGTTTTTTTCTTGAATAGTCATAATACAAACCATAACCTACTAAGGCAACCATGACATAGACAGTAATAATAATAACATATACTCCTAAAATCAATTTTCCTATACCAATATAATCTAAATTGACTGCTTCTTTAATTAAATATTCCATACGATAAGCACCTATCATGCCAAGTATTAAAAGATATCCTATCGTCACTATTACAATATTCTGTAAATTTTTTAAACGAACATAATCTCGTCGAAAAAAATTTCCTAAACGGATATCTTCTTTCCCTTCTTTTTTTTCGTAGATGGCAAGCTTCGTCATTAATCGCACTTTACGCATATTTACCATGCTGTCACTACCCCTTCTTTCCTTTCTTAAATTAATCAATCCATTTCTTATTTGCTATCATACCACATTCTTTCTCGAAGCGAAAGATAGTTTTTAAATATTTTCAATTGCGAAGTAGTCTATTTTCTGCTATGCTGATATTAAAGTTTAGTAGGAGGTGTTTTATGCCAAAACGTCTTAATAAAAAATTCTTTGCCGTACTTGCAATTTTTGGCTTAATGGGACAAGTTGCATGGGTTGTAGAGAATATGTATTTCAATGTTTTTATTTACAAAATGTTTCATGCTTCTGCCACAAATATTTCTCTTATGGTAGGTGCAAGCTCTATTTCTGCAACTATCACTACATTACTTGTTGGTGCTTTCTCTGACCATATAGGTAAAAGAAAACTTTTTATTTGTGGTGGCTATATCGCATGGGGTATTTCTATCCTATCCTTTTGTCTCATTCGTATGGATATTCTTACAGCAGTTACAGGAAATACAACAGCAGCAGCTTCTCTTGGTGTTACTTTAGTCATCATAATGGACTGTGTCATGACCTTTTTTGGTTCTTCTGCCAATGATGCTGGTTTTAATGCTTGGATGACCGATTGGGGTGATGAATCAAGCCGTGGTAAAATTGAGGGTATTAACTCTATGATGCCACTCGTTTCCATTTTAGTTGTCTTTGGTAGTTTTATGTTTTTTGATTTAGAAAAAGATAATAGCTGGACCATCATCTTCTTATTAATTGGTATTGCTGTTCTTGTCATTGGTATTTTAGGTATTTTTCTTGTAGAAGAAGCACCTGAGTTAATTCATTTACAACAACTAGAAAAAACAAATCCAACGAAGAAAAATTACTGGGCTACTGTATTTTATAGTTTTCGTCCTACTGTTATGAAACAAGAACCATTACTTTATTTCATTATTTTTGCTTTTGCTATTTTTAATTGTTCTATCAATACTTATATGCCGTATTTGATTTTATATTATGAAAAATCTTGAGTGTAAACAATAGTGGAGAAAATAGTATAATGAATTTCCATGCATCCATCACCCAGCTTCAACAGTTACTAACTCATGGGTGAACTTCCTATATGCCCACCTCTCCCCCTCCTCCATTGTATGAGTTTATGCCTTATGAGTTGTTAGAAGATGAGTTTCTCA
>CALASV010000300.1 GCA_937888895.1 uncultured Clostridia bacterium
GTCATGCATCCAACGGGGAATGCGTATCGTACGTGAGTTTTTTTCAATAATCTCTTGAATATCTCTTAAAATATTTGTAGCTACACCTGTACGATAATTTTGGTCACCACGCTGAATGGCTTCTCGATAATAAATCTGTTTTTCTGCATACATTAACTCATCTGCATGAGAAACCATAGCAGGCACATTGATATGCCCTTTCTCCCATACAGCACCAAGAGCTGCACCTCCTAATGGCACATTCATCAGTGCATGGCGTAACGCAGTTTTCATCGCATGAAATTCATCTTCTGGAATATTTGGTGCTAATATTACAAACTCATCCCCATCAATACGAAATGTATTTGTAATATTTAAAGTTTTCATCGCATCAGCACAAGCACAAAGGAACTGGTCACCTAAATCATGACCGCCTTCCTCATTTACTTTCTTTAAGCCATTTAGATTAGATAAAAAAACTGCCATTGTCTTTGGAGGAGTCTTAATATAATCTTCTAATACTTGCAAATACTGATTTCTATTTCCAAGCCCAGTCAATCTATCCACCAAACTTAATTCTTCTATATTTCTTGTTAATATTCGTTTTGCAAACTCTGTTGTAATACATTCGGCAATCATTTTCAGTACAGTAGCATCTTCTTTATACTGTTTTGGGTCATCTACACTAATAAAGCCACCCAATTCTTCCCCTTTGTAAATTGGAACAGCAAGTAATTGATTTACCCCTAATAATTGCAATAATTCTTTTAACTTTTCATGTTGTACTTTTTCTAAAGAAGTAATGAAAATTTCTTCATGCTTTGCAAATGCTTCCATCCATTCATTTACATATTCTATTGGAATGCTTTGACATTCTTCTATTTCCGCAGTAACACCATCTGCACATAATTCATGCGTATTATCTACTACACCTGCCTCATATTCAAATTCAAATACATTCACTCTATCTGCATTATAATATTCTATAATCATTTGCAAAAGAGCATTGATTGCTTTCTGTGGTTCTTTCTCATTTGCTATTGTACGAAGTCCTTGCAATACGACTGATTTATTTTTCAGACGCATTTCCATTTCTTCTACTTGTTTATGTTCTTCAGTAACATCAGTCATCCATTCTCCACGATAATGATGATTCCCATCCATACAATAAGAATGACTTTCCACTCGTAGCCATCTCTTTAACTCTGGTTTATAAAATTCTGTCACATGATTTAAGCTACAATCTTCACAAGGCTGTGTTAACCCTTTAAAAACTTCATAACACTTTTTTCCATCAAACCCCTGCTCTGCTGAAATACCTAATTGTTCTTTCAACTTATCTGTCATATAGACTACTTCATAAGTATCCATATCTGATATATAAGCAAACTCATTTTTGGCTTTCTTTAATAAGATTTCTGTAATATATTGGGGTGTATTCATATTTAATCCTCCCAACCTCAAATAATAACTTATTCCACTTTTTGTTACATAATATTCGGAATTCGCTTCGCTACTTCCTCATGAAATCAGATTACAAAGTAATCTGCTTTCATATTACCACAATCTATTAAAGAAAGCCAAACAAAATTATTTCATTTTTTTATAATTAGGTCTAAAATACCAAGACATTACTCGCTTTTTGGTTTCTTTTTGGCTTGGCTAGATAACATACCACCAATTTTCCCTGTTTCTTTTGCAGATAACGATTGCCAACCTTCTTTTAATACTTTATCTAATAGCCCTAATTCTTCTGCAATCTCATATTTTTTCTTTTCTTCTGGCTTTATTTCACTAAGTACAATTGGTTTTCTTTTCTTCATGATAACCTCCTATGAACAATATAATTTTTTTCATAGTGTTACCATGATTTTTGTTCTTTAATCATAAAGTGAAATCTTATTCTTCCACAATAAAATCCAAATCTCTCGAAAAAGAATAAAACCAAACTTCTTTTACTCTTTTTTGTTTTAAACTTTCCAATGCTTTTTTATAGTATTTTAACTGTGCTTTATATTTTTTTGTCAATTCTTCTTTTGCATCAACACCGAATGGAATATAATCTGTTTTATAATCTAACAACACCAATTCGTCATCTTCTTCAAAAAAAGCATCTATCATTCCTTGCACTAACACAAGTTCTTCTTTATCGGAATCTGCATAAATCTCTTTTGCTGGTAAGCCAAGTACAAAAGGTTGTTCCCTGTGCAATTTTCCTTGTTTTGCTGCTGTTTGCATTTTCTTTCCAAGCGTAGAATTTAAAAATTTCCACAATTTATATTCACTTACTACTTCTCGTTCCTGTGCTCTTAATGTTCCACTCTGCACAAACTCGTCTAAAATCATAGTAAGTTTGCCTTTACTCATAACCGTTTCTAATGGTAATAATTCCATTACTCGATGATATGCTGTACCTCTATCACTACCTGTTAATTTCTTTTCTGGTAATAAAAACTCTGGATAAGAACAATCTTCTTCTGTTTGTGATATTTCCTCTTCCTCAAACTTCTCCAAAGGTTCTTCTATTAACGATTCTACTGCTGTTTCTTGTACTTCTTCCTCCTCTAATGCTAGACGCTTTAACTCAGATACTGTCACTTTTACTGGAAGATTTGCTTCTTCCTCATAAGGATATACATAACTTACTTGACGAGAAAGTGTTTCATAAATTTCTTTTTCCCAATCACTCTTTTCTATTTCTTTCTGCTCTAATTGTTTTAAATCATCTAACAATTGTTCTTTTATTACTTCTTCCACTATATTTGCTATTTCTAAGTCTTCTCTTTGCATTTGTTTTAAATAAAATTGTCCTAAAAATTGTTTTTCTTCTTCGGTTACAATGTCGTTTTCTACTTTCTTTTCGATAAGTTTTGCTTTTTGACGAACTAAAATTCCATGTTCTATTTGTGCGAAACGAATTTCTTTTTGAAACAACAATGGACAAACAAAATCATAATACGTTTGTGCTTTCGCAATATAAGAAAATAATAGTCCTTTTGGTCCTACGTTTTTCCCTTGTCTCATCCATGTCATACATCTCTTTTCAGGTTCTTTCATTGCACCTGTTAAAATCAACTTTTCTTTTGCTCTTGTCATTGCTACATAAAGGATACGCAATTCTTCTGAAACAAGTTCTTCATTCATCTTTTTCGCAATCGCTTGTTTTAATATGGTAGGAGATTTTTGACGAGTTTCCGTATTGACAAACTCTGGTCCAATTCCTAACTCTGAATGGAAAATCAATCTTTTTTGTATATCTTGACGATTCATCTTCTTTTCCATACCACTTAAAAATACAACGGGAAACTCTAACCCTTTACTCTTATGAATACTCATAATTCGAACCATTTTTCCACTCACACCACTCGCTGCTTCGCCAAAATCCACTTCATACTTTATCAATTTATCTATATAACGAATAAAATCATATAATCCACTAAAACTTGTACTTTCGTATTGTTTTGCTTTCGCTAACAACATATCTAAATTTCCTTTACGACGCTCTCCACCTGTCATAACAGTAACCACATCATAAAAACCACTATATTCATAAAATCGTTCGATTAATTCATGAATACTAACAAATGCTGCGTCTACTCGCAATTTATCATATAAAGCTAAAAACTTTGCTGCTCGTCCTTTTGGCTCTACTTTTGCTGCTTCTCTTGTAGCATCATATAAATAACGATATTTTTTCTCCTTTTTTGAAATGACACCATACTCCACTTGTAATTGTGCTAATTCTTGTGCAGAAAAGCCAGCAATTGGAGAATATAATACGGAGGCAAATGGAATATCTTGCTTTGGATTATCTAAAATTCGCAAAAAATCTAATGTTTTTCTTATTTCAAAACTTTTAAAATATCCCGAACTTGTATCTGCAAATGCTGGAATCCCTTGTTCTGTTAATATTTCTAAAAACTTTTCTGACCAACCACTCATCGTACGAAGCAAAATAACAATATCACCATAGTCTATTGATCTTTGCTCATTTACTCTACCTACCAAAAATTTAGACCCTATTAAATCTTTAATTCGGTTTGCTACAGCAAGTGCTTCCACTTGTATCATAGAAAGTTCTTCTTGACTAAGCTCTCCTTCTTCTGTACCTTCTTTTTTCTCTGGTTGTTCTTCTTTTGCTTGTCCTTCTTTTGTATCTATAAATAAAACTTCTACATAATCTTCTTCCTGATGTGGATAATAATCATTGATTTCTTCTTCCACATCTGGTGCATAATTTAAAGCTGCTGCCCCATCATATTCTACCTCTGTATATTCCTCATGCATCAAACCTGCAAATAAAACATTAACTGCATTTAAAACCGTTCTTCTACTACGGAAATTGCTATGCAAATCAATTTTTCTATAAAGTCCTTCGTCTGTATAAGTTCTATATTTATCCATAAATAACTGTGGACAAGCCATACGGAAACGATAAATACTTTGTTTTACATCGCCTACCATAAAAATATTTGGATGTTTTGTTTTATCCCACTCATTCGAAATACTATTCAAAATAGCTTCCTGAATTAAGTTACTATCTTGATATTCATCAATCATAATTTCATCATATCTACTTGCTAATGTTCTTGCAATCTCTGTTGGCACTTCCCCTTGTTCTGTCTTCTCTACTAAGATTTGCAATGCTAAATGTTCTAAATCATTAAAATCCAATAAATTCTTTTCTCTTTTTTCTTTTTGATACTGAGAAATAAATTCTTTTGTTACTAAAATCAAGCCTTGCATTGTATCTTTCATAGCTTCTATATCATTTAATAACTCTGCACTATCACCAAAAAAGAAATCCTCTTGTAATTTATTGATTTGCTTTTTTATATAGTCTCTCAAATCTTTTGCTAATTGTTTTTTCTCCTCGGATACATTTTCTTGTTTTTTGGATGGAAGACGAGCAAATTTAAAGCCATTGATTGCACTTGAAATTTTTTCATAATCCGTTGCCTCTTCTAATAATTTTTCTATTTTCTTTTTATCCTCAATAAAACAATCTCGATAAAGAGCTGGTCCATCCACTTCTTCTGTCAGAGAAATCATTGTACTTGCAATCGAAAGACAATCGGAAACCGTATTTTTTACTTCATTTATAATCTGACTTGACATCGGATGATTTTTCCATTGTTCTGATAGCTCAAACTCTTTTGACAACGTATCTAACCAATCTTCTGGCCAAGAATGACTAATCGCAATATCATATAATTTTTGTATATATTCTACAATTTGTGTATCATTTTTAATAGAACCATAACTGTCTACAAAAGAAAGAAACTGTGCATTTTCTTCTTCATAAAATTGTTCCAATACATTTTCTAGTACATCCGATTTTAATAAAGAAATTTCCGCTTCATCTCCAATACGAAATGATGGTTCTAAATGAATAACATGAAAAAATTCTCGAATGACGGAAAGACAAAAACTATGTATTGTCGTAATTTGAGCATTATGAAGTAATAACATTTGTCGTTGTAAATGTTCACTCTCTGGAAATTTTTTTAATTCTGCTTCTAATGCTTTTCCTATTCGTTCTCTCATTTCTGCTGCTGCTGCATTTGTAAAAGTTACAATCAACAATCTATCAATATCCTGTCCATTATCTTTTACTTTTTTAATAATTCTCTCTACTAATACTTTTGTTTTTCCAGAACCAGCAGCAGCGGCAACTAAAAGATTACAATTCCTTGTATCTACTACTTTTTGTTGGTCTTGATATTCTTTAGATGTTTTCCCAAGTGTGTTTCCTATTTCTTCAAGTTTACTTCTTGCTTTTGTTAATTCTGTTGTTAGTTGTTGCTGTGCTGTTGAATTTTTACCATAAGTTGCATTCATTTCGTTGTATTTTTGCGTTAAAACATTTAGTTTTGATTTTTGTTCTTCTAATGTTTTATTTAATAATTGTGACTTTTGTGCCATTGATTGAGCTGATTTATCATTTTTATCAAAACTAGAAGATACGACTTTCATTTCCGAACTAGTTTCTTTTAAGCTTTGATTTATTTGTTTTAAAGCCCTTCTATATTCACTTTCTCCCTCAAGTTTAATACTTGATCCAAAACCTGCCATATAATCACCTCCTTTAGAACCATTTATCACTTTCTTCTGCTTTTTCTTTTAACTTTTTATAAGT
>CALASV010000301.1 GCA_937888895.1 uncultured Clostridia bacterium
TTTCTATGTCATTTTCAAGTGTGGCCTTCTTCACATTCTCAAAGGATAGTTTTGAGATAAAATCGTCAAAATCAAAACCAGACCAATTCCATGATAGTGTCTGTTTCTTGATTTTCTTGAATTTTTCTTTCCTTCATTGCATGTTCTAACCTTGCCTGAGCAAGCATTACCTCTCGTTCTGCTCGCTTTACAACAAGAACTTGCTCTTCTACCCGATACTCCATAGATTTAATGGCATGTTCTAATAAAGTAAGTTCTTGTACATGAATGGAACTAGACATTTCCACTCTCTTTTCTTCAATATATCTATTTTTTTTAGCAACAAACTCTGCTAAGCGTCGTTCTTCTTCATTCAAAGTTGCTTTTGCTAAACCATATGCTGTTTTTTCTTGTTCTTCTAATTTTTCTTTAATATTGAGCAAACTTTGCATTTTATAAATAAACTTAGCCATTTACAAAAATCCCCTTTAATAACTGTATCGTTTGCTCAAATGTAAACTTTTCATCTACATTTTGTGTTAAGAAATTATTCACTGCATCAATTTTAGAAATAGCATAGTCAATTTCTTTATTAGAACCTGACTTATAAGCACCAATGTTAATTAAGTCTTCTGCTTCTGTATAAGTTGCTAATACATTTTTTAACTGATTTGCAAATTGTTTGTGTTCTTTTGACGCAATCGAACTCATAACACGAGAAATACTTTGTAAAATATCTATCGCTGGATAATGATTTTTATGTGCCATTTTTCTAGAAAGTACAATATGTCCATCTAAAATACCTCTTGCTGTATCAGCAATTGGTTCATTCATATCATCACCATCTACTAAAACAGTATAAATCCCTGTGATAGAGCCTTCTTTTGTTTTTCCAGCTCGCTCTAATAACTTTGGCATTTCTGCATAAACACTAGGAGGGTATCCTTTTGATACAGGTGGTTCTCCTGATGCCAAACCAATTTCTCTTTGTGCCATAGAAAAACGAGTTAAAGAGTCCATCATCAATAAAACATCTTTTCCACAATCACGGAAATATTCTGCAATTGCCGTAGCTGTTTTTGCAGCTTTTTTACGAATTAATGCTGGTTGGTCAGAAGTAGCTACAACAACTACAGAACGATTCAGACCCTCTTTTCCTAAATCTCGTTCTATAAACTCTTTTAACTCTCTACCTCGTTCTCCAATTAAAGCAATGACATTGATATCTGCTTTTGTATTTCTAGCAAACATACCAAGCAATGTACTTTTACCAACACCACTACCAGCAAAAATACCAATTCTTTGACCTTTTCCTAGTGTCATTATCGCATCGACTGCTTTTACACCAAGTGGTAATACTTCTTCAATCAATACTCGCTCCATTGGATTTGGTGGCATTGCTTCTGCTCCACGACTATCCTTTAATACTAAAGGTCTACCATCTATTGGCTGTCCTAAACCATCTAATACTCTACCAAGCATTCCATCTCCAACAGGAATTTGAAATGGGTCACAATCCCCTTCTACATAATCCCCAATTTGAACACCAGAAATATCTTCATAAGGAGTAAGCTGTAATCTTCCTTCATGAAATCCAACAACCTCTGTCATAATACTTTTTCCAGAACTTGCCATACGAATACGACAAGTATCTCCAATTTTGGCTTCTGGTCCCATTGTTTCTATCGTCAGACCTACAACTTTTACTACCTTACCATACGTTTTTATGTAATTTTTATTGCACAAATCCATATATGCAGTTAAATTCTTCATACGCTATCCCATTATGTTCCAAGCA
>CALASV010000302.1 GCA_937888895.1 uncultured Clostridia bacterium
GTAAAAGATGGTGTGTTGAAAGAATTCAATCTCCATATTGATGCATTGACAGATGATGAGAGAGAGATTATTTTAAAAGGATGTTTAATTAACTATTATCGAGGATAAAAAGAAAAAAATCCTTGTTTTTTCAAAGAGTTAGTGTTATAATTTGGATGTAGCATAAAATTAGAGTTAAGAGTGGGCGAAAGTCCACTCTTACTTCATGTCATAGGAAAATTTGGTCAAATTTTTCTGGAAAGGGGTGGTAAACATGACAAAACGTGAAGAATACGAAATGAAAACAGAACAACTTCTTGAACCAATCTTAAAAGAATTTCAATTTGAATTATACGATGTAGAATTTGTAAAAGAAGCAGGTACTTTTTATTTAAGAGCTTTCATTGACAAAGAAGATGGTATTACCATTAATGATTGCGAAATTGTTAGTAGAAGGCTTAGTGACCTGTTGGACCAGAAAGATTTTATTCCAGACTCTTATATTTTAGAAGTAAGTTCTCCAGGACTTGGCCGTCAGTTAAAGAAAGATAAACATTTAGAAAAAAGCATTGGAGAAGAGGTAGAACTTAAACTTTTTAAAGCAATAGAAAAACAGAAAGAATTTAGTGGTATTTTGGAAAGTTTTACAGAAGAAGTACTTGTTATTCAAGAAGAAAATGGTACTTTAATGGAGTTTGAACGTAGCAATATAGCAATGATAAGACTTTCCATACATTTTTAACCAATTTTAAATAAAAGTATAAGGAAACATGGAGGATTAAAAACAAAATGGACGCAAATAAAGAACTATTGGAGGCATTAAATCAAATTGAAAAAGAAAAAGATATTAGTAAAGAAATTATTTTAGAAGCGATTGAAAATTCACTTCTTGCTGCTTGCAAAAACCAATATGGAAAATCAGATAATATTAAAGTAACGATAGACCGTAAAACAGGTGCATTTAGTGTTTATGCAGAAAAAGAAATTGTAGAAGAAGTAACGGATGACGCATTACAAATTTCTTTAAGTGAAGCAAATTTAAAATTTCCAAACTCTGCTTTTGAAATTGGAGATATTGTCAATATTGAAGTTACTCCAAAAAACTTTGGTCGTATTGCTGCACAAAAAGCAAAACAGGTAGTTGTTCAGAAAATTAGAGAAGAAGAAAGAACTGCTCTATATAATCAATATTCAACAAAAGAAAAAGATGTTGTGACTGGTATTGTCCAAAGATACCAAGGTAATAATATTAGTATTAATCTTGGAAAAATTGATGCTATATTATCTGAAAATGAGCAAATTAAAGGAGAAGTTTTCCGTCCAACAGAACGTGTAAAAGTATATATTTTAAAAGTAGAAGAGGCAACGAGAGGACCTAAAATTACTGTTTCTAGAACTCATCCAGAATTAGTAAAGCGTTTATTTGAAGCAGAAGTAACCGAAGTAAAAGAAGGTATTGTAGAAATTAAAAGTATTTCTAGAGAAGCTGGTGCAAGAACTAAAATTGCTGTTTCTTCTAATGACCCAAATGTTGACCCAGTAGGTGCTTGTGTTGGTGTAAATGGCGATAGAGTAAACGCAATTGTAAAAGACCTTCGTGGTGAAAAAATAGATATTATCAATTGGAGTGATGACCCTGCAACTTTAATTGAAAATTCTTTAAGTCCTGCAAAAGTAGTATCTGTACAAGTATATTTAGAAGAAAAAAGTGCAAAAGTAATTGTTCCAGATAATCAACTTTCTCTTGCTATTGGTAAAGAAGGTCAAAATGCAAGACTTGCTGCGAGATTAACAGGATATAAAATTGATATTAAATCAGAATCTCAAGTGGAAAATACTGAGAACTATAATGAAGAAGAAAATTAAAAAATAAAGTTAGACAGAAACGAGAGGGAATTATGGCTGAGAAAAAAATTCCAATGAGAAAATGTACTGGTTGTGGAGAAATGAAATGGAAAAAGGAATTGATTCGTATATTAAAAACAGCTGATTCCAATGAAATTTTATTAGATACCACTGGAAGAAAAAATGGGAGAGGAGCATATCTTTGTAATTCTTTAGAGTGTTTTCAAAAAGCTCGGAAAACCAGAGGGTTAGAACGTTCCTTGCAGATGAAAATTCCTGACGAAATTTATGAAGCACTGGAAAAGGAGTTGACTACCAGTGAATAATGAAAAAATAGAAAAAAAAATCCTTTCTTTGTTGGGATTGGCTATGAGAGCAGGTAAAATGGCAAGTGGTGAGTTTCAAACAGAAACAGCAGTAAAGTCTGAAACAGCTTTTTTAGTTGTAATAGCAAAAGATGCTTCTGATAATACAAAAAAGTTATTTCAAGATAAATGTTCCTTTTATAAAATTCCAATTATATCTTTTGGAACAAAAGAAGAATTAGGTCATGCCATTGGAAAAGAATATAGAGCTTCTTTAGCAATCTTAGATAAAGGATTTGCAGAAACAATTATAAATATGAAACAAAGTAGTCAGGTATAGTAATGGAGGTAATTAAATGGCGAAACTAAAAGTGTTTGAATTGGCACAAGAGTTAAATGTGTCAAGTAAAGACATTATGACTTATTTAGGTGAAAATGGAATTGTGAAAAAAAGCCATTTGAACAATATAGAAGAAAAAGAAATTGAAATAGTCAAAGCAAAATTTGAAAAAAAACAAGAGAAAAAAGATACATCCGTAGTAAAACCATCTGCACAGACAAAAGAAAACCAAGAGCAAAAAGAAAACTCACAAAATTTAAATCAACAAGAACAAAAAGAAGCTGCAAAAAATACAAATCAACTTCAAGAGAAACGTTCTGGAATTACAGAAAAACATTCTCAAAATCAAGAAAAATCTGCATATAATGAAAGAAGACAAGGTGACAGACCAATGAATGGCGAAAAAAAACAAAATGATAAGCAAACAAATACTGATAAAAAACAGAATGATAGACCAATGAATAATGAAAGAAAACAGGGTGATAAACCTAATAACAACGGTGAAAGAAGACAAGGTGACAGACCTAATAACAACGGTGAAAGAAGACAAGGTGACAGACCTAATAACAATGGTGAGAGAAGACAGGGCGATAGACCTAACAACAACGGTGAAAGAAGACAGGGCGACAGACCTAACAACAATGGCGATAGAAGACAAGGTGACAGACAAAGTAACAATGGCGATAGAAAACAAAACGATAAGTCATCTTATGGTCAGAAGAATAATAACTTTGGTGGAAATCGTTCTAATGGAAATCAAGGTGGCTATGGCAAAGATAGATTTTTTGATAAAGATAAAGACTCTGATTCTGGACATGAAAAAAGACAGCAATCCAAAGGTGGATACAAAAATAGTGAAAAAAATTCCATTAAGAGTGACCTTGCAAATGAATTAACAAAAGAGCAAAGAGCTGCTGCATTTTCCAACCGTGACCGTGATAAAAACAGAGATAAGAAAAAAGAACACGAAGAAGATTTTGACAAGTTATTAAAGAGTAAAAATGCAAAAGAAACAAATAAAAAAGGGGCTTTTATTAAGCCAGTTGTTGTTCAGGAAGAAAAGAAGGAAGATGAAATTAAAACAATTATTATTCCTGAATCATTAACATTAAAAGAATTAGCAGATAAATTAAAACAACCTGCTGCCGCTATTGTAAAGAAATTATTCCTTGCTGGAAAAATAATTTCTATCAATCAGGAAATCTCTTTTGAAGAAGCAGAAGAAATTGCGTTAGAATATAACTGTATTGTAGAAAAAGAAGTAAAAGTAAATGTTGTAGAAGAATTATTAAAAGAAGACGAAGATTCCGAGGAAACATTAACAAAACGTCCACCAGTTGTTTGTGTTATGGGACATGTAGACCATGGAAAAACTTCTCTTTTAGATGCGATTCGTTTAACAAATGTAACTTCTAGAGAAGCTGGTGGTATTACACAGCATATTGGTGCTTATATGGTAGAAATCAATGGAGAAAAGATTACATTTTTAGATACTCCAGGTCATGAAGCATTTACTGCAATGCGTATGCGTGGTGCTAAGTCTACTGATATTGCAATTTTAGTAGTAGCAGCAGATGATGGTGTTATGCCTCAAACAATCGAAGCAATTAGCCATGCAAAAGCAGCAGGAATTGAAATTATCGTTGCAGTAAATAAGATTGATAAACCAGCAGCAAATATTGAGCGTGTAAAACAAGAATTAACAGAATATGGATTGATTGCAGAAGATTGGGGTGGAGATACTATATTTGTTCCTGTTTCTGCACATACAAAAGAAGGTATTGATAAATTATTAGAAATGATTATTTTAACTTCAGAAATAGCAGAGTACAAAGCAAATCCTAATAGAAAAGCAAGAGGTATTGTTATCGAAGCTCAATTAGATAAAGGTCGTGGTCCAGTTGCTACTATTTTAGTACAAAAAGGTACATTACATGTAGGAGACACGATTGCTATTGGTGCTTCTTATGGTAAAGTACGTGCTATGATGGATGATACTGGAAGAAGAGTAAAGGAAGCTATTCCATCCACACCAGTAGAAATTCTTGGTTTAAATGGTGTTCCAGATGCAGGTGAAGTATTCCTCGCTACAGAAACAGAAAAAGAAGCAAGAACAATTGCAGAAGCATTCATTTCTCAGAGTAAAGAAAAGTTAATTGCAGATACAAAAGCAAGATTATCATTAGATGGTTTATTCTCTCAGATTCAAGCCGGTAATATAAAAGAATTAAACTTAATTGTAAAAGCCGATGTACAAGGTTCGGTAGAAGCAGTAAAACAGAGCCTCTTAAAATTAAGTAATGAAGAAGTTGCTGTTCGTGTTATTCACGGTGGTGTAGGTGCAATTAACGAATCTGACGTCACATTAGCAAGTGCTTCTAATGCAATTATTATTGGTTTCAATGTAAAACCAGATAATACAGCAAAAGAAATTGCAGATAGAGAAAAAGTAGATTTGAGATTATATCGTGTTATTTATAGTGCTATCGAAGATATCGAAGCAGCAATGAAAGGTATGTTAGACCCAGAGTATGAAGAAAAGATTATTGGTCATGCAGAAGTGCGTCAAACATTTAAAGCTTCTGGTCTTGGTGTCATTGCTGGTTCTTATGTATTAGATGGTAAAATTGTAAGAGGTTGTAAAGCAAGAGTAACAAGAGAAGGAACACAGCTCTTTGATGGTCCTTTAGCATCCTTAAAGCGTTTCAAAGATGATGTAAAAGAAGTTGCAGCAGGATATGAATGTGGTCTTGTCTTTGAAAAATTTAATGACCTCCAAGAATTTGACCAAGTAGAATTGTATATGATGGTAGAGGTACCTAGAAAATGAGAAAAAATAGTGTAAAAAATACACGAATCAATCAAGAAGTAATGAAAGAACTTTCTACATTGATTCGTACCGAATTAAAAGACCCAAGAATACATCCAATGACATCAATTGTTGCAGTAGAAGTTGCACCTGATTTAAAAACTGCAAAAATTTATGTTAGTGTTCTTGGGGACGAACAGTCTCAAAAAGATACATTAAAGGGACTGAAAAGTGCTGCCCCATTCCTTAGAGGTAAATTGGCACACTCATTAAATCTTCGTAATACACCACAACTTTTCTTCACGGTAGACCAATCGATTGAATATGGAGTTCATATGTCAAAATTGATTGATGATGTGATTAGTGAAATTCCAGAACGTGAAGAAGAAATAGAAGAAATGGACGAATAATGAACGGAGTTATCAATATTTATAAAGAAAAAGGATATACTTCCCATGACGTCGTTGCAAAACTTCGTGGAATTTTAAAAATGAAACGAATTGGTCATACAGGCACATTAGACCCAGAAGCTGAGGGGGTTCTTCCTATTTGTATTGGTACAGCAACAAAACTATGTGATATGCTTACTGATAAAATAAAAAAATATGAAGCTGTCATTTGTTTTGGTATTGCAACAGATACCGAAGATATGACAGGGAAAGTTATTCAAGAACTACCTGTAACAGTAGGAGAAGCAGAACTACAAACGGTTTTACAACAATTTGTCGGTTCTTATGAACAAATTCCTCCCATGTATTCTGCTATTAAAATAGATGGAAAAAAACTTTATGAACTTGCAAGAGAAGGAAAAGTAATCGAACGAAAAGGACGACCTATAACAATTCATTCTATTGAATTACAATCTGTTTCTCTTGATGAACAACAACATTTATTAGAAGCAGAAATTACAGTAACTTGTGGTAAAGGTACTTACATTCGTAGCCTTTGCAGAGATATTGGAGAAGCTCTTGGAACTTGTGCTTGTATGAAATCATTACTTCGAACAAAATCTGGAAATTTTGAAGTTAATCATAGTATAAAACTCTCAGAAGTAGAAGAATTTGTAGCTACTAGCAAAATCAATGAATATATTTTGCCAGTAGAACAAATTTTTCAGTCTTGTTCTATGTTTGTAATGAAACCAGAATGGGACAAATTGTTACACAACGGAAATCATATTCCTTGTGAGACTTGTGACATCAATACTATATTAGATAATTGTTCTGAATTTTCAACAAACTGGTTTCGAGCTTATGATAGCAACCAAATGTTTCTTGGGATTTATGAAAAAACAGGAAAGAAATTTCTTCCTATCAAAATGTTTCTTTAGCTAGGAAAAGAATATGGAAATCATAAAAGATATTACAAAAAGTCAATGGAATAGTACTTCTGTAACAATAGGAAAGTTTGATGGAGTACACTGTGGACATCAAGATTTAATACAAAAAGTACTACAAGATAAAGCAGAAGGTTATACTACTACCGTATTTACATTTGATAAATTCCCTGCTAGTTTGCTTTCTCATCAAAGCTCTCCTTCTATTATAACAGAAGAAGAAAAACAAACATTTCTAAACAAACTTGGAATAGAGCGTTATATTTTATTTCCTTTTCATACAAAAACAGCTTCTATGCAACCAGAACAATTTGTAAAAGAAATTTTAGTAGAATGTATGAAAATCAAAAAAATATATGTAGGTTCTGATTTTCGTTTCGGAAAAAATAGAGCAGGAGATATTTTTTTATTAGAAAGATTATCAAAAGTTTATGGATTTGAGTTTAAGGCAGTAGAAAAACGACAATTTGAAAACGCTGATATTAGTAGTACAAGAATTAGAGAATGTATTAGACAAGGACAAATGGAAGAAGTAACGAAGATGCTCGGACGACCATATAATCTTTCTGGTGAAATTATTCATGGAAATAACTTAGGTCATACGATAGGTATTCCAACCATCAATCAAGCATTTCCTATGGGAAAAGTAATGCCTGCTCTTGGTGTGTATTGTTCTAGAGTAACGATAAATAAAAAAGTTTATTATGGTATTACAAACATTGGAAGTAAACCAACAGTACAAGATTATTTAGTTTATGGAATAGAAACGCATTTATTTGATTGTAATGAAGATTTATATGGAAAACAAGCAAACACAGAATTGCTTTGCTTTGTACGTCCAGAACAAAAATTTTCTTCCTTAAACGATTTAATGCAACAAGTAGAAAAAGATAAATTATTTGGCAGAAACTATTGTTCGCTATCAAGTACTTAAAGAAGTACTTGATAAAGCTTAGAAATAGTTTCTGCTATTTCTTTTTCTGAAAGTCCAGCAAAACCAAATAAAAATGTCGGTTCTATATAATCTAACGGAACAATTTCATGTTCTTTTATGCTATAAAGATAAATGTTTACGGATTTCGCACGATGAATAATTTCTTCTTCGGATAAACCATTGCGAAATGTTACTACTAAATGTAATCCTGCATATTCTCCTGTAATGGAAACTTTATCTCCAAAACAACGAAAAGCTTTTAGCATATAGTCATGCTTTTGATGATAAATTTTTCTCATCTTATTTAGATGTCGTTCTAAATATCCTTGTTTCATAAAATCTGTTAATATTTTTTGGTCTACTCTAGAAACTGTAGACGAATAATGAGAAAATTTTTTTTGGTATAATCGCATTAAAGAAGGAGGTAATACCATGTAACTGACACGAATGGCAGGTGCAATTGCTCTAGAAAATGTCCCCATATAAATAACTTTTTCTTTTGTATCCATACTTTGCAAGGAAGGAATGGGTAAACCTTTATAACGAAATTCACTATCATGGTCATCTTCAATAATATACTTCTCTCCTTGATTTGCCCATTGTAATAATTCATGTCGTTTTGCTACAGGCATAATCACTCCTAAAGGATATTGATGGGATGGTGTTACATAAGCAATCGAAGCATCCGTTTTTATTAAGCTAGAGATATCCATACCAGTATTAGTCACAGGAACTGGTAGCACCATTCGATTTAAACCACAAAAAACATGATAAGCACGCATATAAGAAGGATTTTCCATTGCTATTTTATAATCTTCTGGAAATAAACCACATAATAACATAAGAAGATAATCTGTTCCAGCTCCTACAATAATTTGTTCTTTCGAACAATGAATTTCTCTAGCACCAGTTAAATATTCCCAAATAGCTTGTCGAAAAGAATCATCACCTTGACTATTCCCAAGAGAAAGGGATTCTGCATTTAAATAACTAATTACATTATTGGTCAATTTTCTCCATATACTATACGGAAAA
>CALASV010000303.1 GCA_937888895.1 uncultured Clostridia bacterium
GTAGTGTAGAAAAATAGAGAATCTTTCCTATGGATTATAAGAATTTTTTAAGTAAAAAGAAGTGAGATTTTTTATACAAATAATGGAGAGTAAAAAATATATGGATATAATTGTTAAAATTCAAGATTTAGCTAAAAATCTTTATGCTGTGGACAAGCTACAAGGCTGTACAGAAGAGGAAATTTTATTTATGAAACAAAAGTTTGGAGAGTTACCATCTGTTTTAGAAGCATTTTATAGGACTGTAGCTAAAACAGAAGTATTACATCATGTGCAAGACCATTGGATACTTCCAGAACATTTTGAAAAATATAGTTGGTTACAAGAATTTGATAGTTTAATTTTAATAAATGAAAATCAAGGTGTTTGTCAAGCAGGAATTCGTAAAGAAGATTTATCACAAATAGACCCACCAGTTTATGTAAAAACGGATGATAATGATTGGGTACTTAGTGCATCAAGTACGAGCGAGTTTCTTTTGGCAATGTTAGCCTATGAAGCTTCTTTTTTTATGGAATTTTGTCCAGAGGAATTTTATTGGATTACAGAGGAAGAATTTTCTATTATTCAAGCAAAGATGCAGAAATTGCCTTATGAAATACATAATTGGTTGTATGATATGAAGGTTTCATTTTATTCTAATGATGTAGATAATATTATGGCAGTTATGGATTGTAGTGGTGATTTGCAGATTTTATATGGTGCAAATAGTGAGGATAGTTATGCTAAATTGATGGTAGTCATGGATGAAATTGGAAGTTGTTATTAACAAGGAGAATTATCGTTTGAAATAGAACTAAATAATATAGATAGCTGAATAGTAATAATATGTGTAACATTTTTTGTATAAGGTAGAAATTTTTAAAAGGTCGTGCTATAATTATTTAGAATATAAGTTCGAAAAAAATTAAGAAAGATTTTTAATGCAATAGAATAGAGTGAAAAGCATAAGGTGATTGTATGTTAGAAAAGATTATGGAAAGAACAAGTCAGTATATGGAAAGTATACCAAAACAAGAACGGAAAAAATATGGACAATTTTTTACTAGTATAGAAATTGCAAGATATATGGCTAGTTTATTTAAAATTTCTAGTGAACAAAGAAAAGTTAGTATATTAGATGCAGGAGCAGGAACAGGAATTTTATCTTGTGCAATAATAGAAAGATTAGAATATATAGGAATTATAGAAGTAATTGAATTAACTTGTTATGAGACAGATAAAAATATACTTTCATTGTTAAAAGAAAATTTATTATTGATTCAAAATTATTCAAGTAAAAAAATTAAAGTGGAAGTTATAGAAGAAAATTACATTACAAGTCAATCATCGGAATTTAATTTGAATACGAAACAAAATAATACTCTTAAAAAGTATGATTTGGTGATAGGGAATCCTCCTTATATGAAATTATCAAAAGATGCAAAAGAAGCAATCGCAATGTCATCTATTTGTTATGGTGCACCAAATCTTTATTTTCTATTTGCTTCGATGGGATTGTTTAATTTAAAAGAAGAAGGAGAAATGGTATATATTATTCCTCGTTCTTGGACTTCTGGTGCATATTTTAAAAAATTTAGAGAATATCTTTTGTCAGAAGGAAAACTAATTCATATACATTTATTCGAGAGTAGAAATAAAGTTTTTGATAAAGAAGATATATTACAAGAAACAATGATAATAAAAGCAAAAAAGGTAAAGGAGAAACCAGAGAATATAACAATTACTTCTACAAATACGAGTAAAGATTTTGGAAATATAAAATCTATTATAATACCATATAACTTAGTTGTATCAGAAATAGAAAAGTATGTTTATTTGGTAACAAATGAAGAAGAAGTAGCAGTCTTAAATAGATTGCAAAAGTGGAATAAAACATTGATAGATTTAGGATTACGTATGAAAACAGGAGTGACAGTTGATTTTAGAAATAGGGAAGCTCTTAGAGATAAGGAAGAAGAAGGAACAATTCCATTATTTTATGCACAGCATATTAAGGGTGGAGAAGTAAAGTTTCCAATACAAAAAGAAAAAGAATATATATTAACAGAGCAAAAAGGATTACTTCAAGAAAATAAAAATTATTTGTTTGTAAAGAGATTTACAACAAAAGAAGAATCAAGAAGATTACAATGTGGAGTTTATCTTGCAAAAAAATTTCCTCAATATAAAAAAATTAGTACACAAAATAAATTGAACTTTATTGATAGTTCAATGGTAGAAATGTCAGAATGTTTAGTGTATGGGTTATATGTATTATTTAACTCTACCATATATGATATGTACTATAGAATTTTGAATGGTTCTACACAAGTAAATGCAACCGAAATTAATACTATGCCAATACCTGAATTGAATATTATACAAGAAATGGGACGAAAAATTTTAAAAAGTAAGGATTTTTCAGAAAAAAGATGTAATATGATTTTGGAGGAATATTGTGAATAAGATAGAAGAAATAAGAAAATTTTTACAATTGATTGGAATGCCAAAACAACAGCAAGCAGATATTTGTTGTTATGTGGTATTATCAATGGCAGGAATAAAACCGAAAATGAATTGGATAGAAGCAAAAAATGAATGGATTCGTATTCATGATATGATTCAATTTACAAATATAAATTATGGAACTACTTATGCAGAAAATAGTAGAGAAACATTTCGAAAACAAGCATTACATCCATTTCGAACAGCAGCATTAGTAGAGGATAATGGGAAAGCAACCAATAGTCCTAATTATAGATACCGATTGACAGAAGAAACATTACAGTTGCTAAAACAGATGCAAACAAATGATTTGGAAGGATTAGTTCATAGATTTTTAAAGTATCATGAAAAGTTAGTGGATATATATGCATCAAAAAAGAAAATGACAATGATGCCTGTTAAAATTAATGGAAGTGAATTTAATTTTTCAACAGGAAAACATAATGAATTGCAAAAGGCAATTATTGAGGAGTTTGCACCAAGATTTGCACCAAATGCAGAATGTTTATATGTAGGAGATACTATTCAAAAAGATTTAGTAAAGGATGTTGATAAGTTAAAAGAATTAGGCTTTGAAATTACATTACATGATAAAATGCCAGATATTGTTTTATATCGTGAAGATAAAAATTGGATTTATTTTATTGAATCGGTGACTTCTGTAGGTCCAATGAGTCCAAAACGTGTATTGGAACTTGAAGGAATGACAAAAAATGTGATTGCTGGAAAGATATTTATAACAGCTTTTTTGGATTTTGAAACATATAAGAAATTTTTAACAGAATTGGCATGGGAAACAGAGATTTGGATTGCACAGTTGCCAGAGCATATGATTCATTTAAATGGAGATAAATTTATGGGACCAAGATAAAAGTCTTGTTTTTTGTTTACTTTACAAATGTTAAAAAAAGATATAAAATAAAAAAGTACAAAAAACAAAAGAAAGGATAGCATGATGCCGTATGAAACTAATTGTAAAGTATTTAAAGCCGTATTATGGGCGAATGATGTGGGGATTTTGCATTAAAGTGGCTGGGACAGTGGCAGAACTTTTTATGCCATGGATTTTAGCACATATTTTAGACAATGCAATTCCAAAAGCAAAAGAGACGGGAAGTTTAGGAGAAGTTCTTCTTTGGGGCTTACTTATGTTGTTAATGGCAGTACTTGCTAGAACATTTAATGTACTTGCCAATCGTAAGGCAGCGGAAGTTTCTAAAAATACTATTTTTACTTTGCGAAATGATTTGTTTGCAAAAATTATTCATTTATCAGGAAAACAAACGGATAAAATAGGTATTCCGTCTTTAATTTCTCGTATGACTTCGGATACTTATAATATTCATCATGCTATCAATATGATGCAACGTATGGGGGTACGTGCACCTATGATTATTATAGGTGGTCTTTTTATTACAGCAACATTAGACCCAGTCCTTACATTAGTATTAGCAGGTACACTTCCTTTTGTTATTGCAGTTGTTGTTATAGTATCGAAAAAAGGTGTTCCTTTATATGCAAAAGTACAGCAATTCATTGATGTTATGGTGCGTACATTACGAGAAGATGTTGCTGGTATTCGTGTCATTAAAGCGTTATCGAAAACAGAGTATGAAAAGAAGCGTTTTGAAAAGGCAAATGTAGCAGTATCTGAGCAGGAATTAAAGGCTTCGGGTGTTATGGCATCTTCTAGTCCTTTGTTAAATTTTTGTTTGAATATGGGTCTTACGATGGTAATTATTGTTGGTGCTTATCGTGTGAATGCAGGTCTTTCTCAAGCAGGAAAAATAGTTGCATTTTTAACTTATTTCACAATGATTTTAAATGCAGTCATTGCGGTTAATCGTATTTTTGTTATGTTTTCTAAAGCTTTTGCATCAGCTGGAAGAATCGATATTGTAATGACAGCAGAAGATGATTTAACAGTAGAAGAATTAACAGAAAAAGTAACAGATACAAAATTAGAATTTAAAAATGTATCGTTTAGTTATCAAGGAGAAGAAGACAAGCTTTGTTTAGAAAACATCAATTTTTCTTTAAAAGCAAGACAAAATCTTGGTATTATTGGTGCAACTGGTTCTGGAAAAACAACGATATTAAATTTAATGATGCGTTTTTATGATGTGACAAAAGGTGAGATTTTAATTGATGGAAGAAATATTAAAACATATCCTTTAAAAGAATTACGACAAAAATTTGGAATTGCATTTCAAAATGATGTTGTATTTCACGATACAGTAAATGAAAATATTAGTTTTGGTCGTAATTTGACTCAGGAAGAAATTGAAACAGCAGCAAAACAAGCAAAAGCTTATTCTTTTATTTTAGAAAAAGAAGGTGGGTTTGAACATGTTGCAGCAATTAAAGGTGCAGATTTTAGTGGTGGACAAAAGCAAAGATTATTGCTTGCAAGAGCATTAGCAGGAAATTCAGAGTTTTTATTGTTAGATGATTCGTCTTCTGCTCTAGATTATCAGACAGATGCTTACATACGAAAACAAATTAGGGAGTATCGAAAAGATACAATGACAGTAACTATCGCACAAAGAATAAGTTCTGTCATGCA
This sequence comes from uncultured Clostridia bacterium, assembly GCA_937888895.1. GTDB lineage: Bacteria > Bacillota > Clostridia > Lachnospirales > Lachnospiraceae > SIG299. Next base: position 5,054 of record CALASV010000303.1, read on the forward strand.
GTCTGATTTGATTTTGGTATTAGAAGATGGAAAAGTGATTGGACAAGGAACTCATGTACAGTTAATGGAACAATGTGAAACTTATCGAGAAATTTCTAAATCTCAAATGGGGGAATAATTATGGCAGCACCAGGACCAAAAACACCTGCTTCAAAGCGAATTGAACGGGCAAAAGACCCAAAACAAGCAATTAAAGGACTTTGGGCATATTTAAAAAATTATAAATGGCTACTTTTTACAGCAATTATCCTTACCTTTGCAGGAAATGGTTTGGCATTGGTTGGACCTATGTTATCTGGTAAGGCAATTGATGCCATTGTAGGAGTTGGACAAGTAGATTTTGATACAGTATTTTATTATGCTGGTCTTATGGTTTTATTTTATGCAGTATCTTCGATATTATCGTATGGATTAGCGTTGTTGATGAGAACAATTACGCAAAAAACAGTTCGAAAAATGCGACAAGATGTATTTGATAAATTGATGGAATTGCCAGTTGGATTTTTTGATACGAATATGTCAGGGGATATTATTAGTAGAATTTCTTATGATATTGATGTCATCAATACTTCGTTATCGAATGACGTAGTGCAAATTTGTGCTAGTATTGTAACAGTTACAGGCTCATTTATTATGATGATGTGGATTGCCCCTTCTTTAGTAGTCGTTATGTTAGTGACAATTCCAATGTCTATTTTATATACGAAATATATGACGAAAAAAACAAGACCTCGTTTTTCTAAGCGTTCTGCGAAACTTGGTGAAATGAATGGTTTTGTAGAAGAAATGATTACAGGGCAAAAAGTAATTCAAGCTTATGCTAGAGAAGATGTAATGAAAGAAAGATTTTATGAAGTAAATAAAGCTGCGATGGATGCGTATTATGATGCTGATTATTATAGTAGTACGATGGGACCTACCGTAAATTTTATTAATAACTTATCTTTAACTTTAGTTACTATTTTTGGTGCAATTCTTTATTTGAAAGGTGTATTATCTTTAGGAAATATTTCTTCGTTTGTTCAATATTCAAGAAAATTTTCTGGACCAATCAATGAAGTAGCAAATATTGCAAGTGAATTACAATCTGCTCTTGCGGCAGCAGAACGAGTATTTCGTGTGTTAAATGAGGAAGAAGAATTAGCAGATGTATATGATGCAATACCATTAAAGCAGGTAGAAGGCAACGTAACGTTAAGTCATGTGACATTTGGATATGCAAATGATACTCCTATTTTAAAGAATTTTTCTTTGGATGTAGAAAAAGGCTCTTTAATTGCCGTTGTTGGACCAACAGGTGCAGGAAAGACAACATTAATTAATTTATTGATGCGTTTTTATGACCCTTGGGCAGGAGAAATTAAAGTCGATGGAAAAGAAAACAGAGATATCAAACGTGCTGATTTAAGAAAATCGTATGCGATGGTATTGCAAGATACTTGGGTATTTGGTGGTACAATTTTTGATAATATTGCGTATGGAAAAGAAAATGCAACAATGGAAGAAGTCGTAGAAGTGGCAAAAGCTGCTAGAATCCATTCTTATATTAGTAGACTTCCGGAAGGTTATAACACAATTTTGACAGAAGATGGTGTTAATATTTCTAAGGGACAAAAGCAGTTAATTACGATTGCTAGAGCAATGCTGTTAGATGCGAAAATGTTAATTTTAGATGAAGCAACTTCGAATGTAGATACTCGAACAGAACTTAAAATTCAACAGGCAATGGAACGATTGATGCAAGGGAAAACTTGTTTTATTATTGCACATCGTTTATCTACCATTCAACATGCTGATACGATTTTGGTGGTAGATAGAGGTCAAGTGGTAGAACAAGGAAATCATGAAAATTTAATAAAGAAAAAAGGATTTTATTATCAGCTCTATACTTCACAGTTTGAATAAAATGTGATATACTACAAATATCAAGTGCGAAAAGTAACACAAAAAGAGCAGTTACTAAAAAATAAAAAAGAAAGGTTTGGTTTAAGTATGTCAAAAGAAATATTATTTTTAACCCCAGTATTTAAGCAGATGATTTGGGGAGGAAACCGTATGGCAGCAGAATATGGCTACGCTATTCCAGGAGATGATACTGGCGAATGTTGGGCAATTAGTGCTCACAAAAATGGCGATGCTGTTATTTCTAGTGGTACTTATGAAGGTTGGAATTTAAGTCGTTTATATGCAGAACATCGTGAATTGTTCGGCAATAGCAAAGAAGAAGTATTTCCTTTGTTAATTAAGATTATTGATGCAAAGTCTGATTTAAGTATTCAGGTACATCCAGATGATTCTTATGCTAATGTAAATGAAAATGGTTCTCTTGGAAAGACAGAGTGTTGGTATATTTTAGATTGTGATGAAGATGCCACTATCGTTATCGGACATAATGCGAAGGATAAGCAGGAATTAAGTGATATGATTGTACAGAATCGTTGGGATGAATTAATTCGTGTACGCCCAATTAAGAAGGGTGACTTCTTCCAAATTGAGCCAGGTACTGTTCATGCAATTAAAGGTGGTACTTTAATTCTTGAAACACAGCAAAGCAGTGATGTTACTTATCGTTTATATGACTATGGCAGATTACAGAATGGTAAGCCAAGAGAATTACATATTGAAAAGAGTATCGATGTGATTGGTTGTCCTCATCAGGATAATACTGGAATGGACGAAGTAACTATGGTACAAGATGCTAAAGTAAATACAATGGTTACTTGTAAGTATTATACAGTAAAGAAGATTTTAGTAAATGGCGAAGCAGAGCTTGTAAAAGATGGCGCATATCAGTTGTTTAGTGTAATTGATGGGGAAGGTACATTAGATGGCGTTGCAGTAAAGAAAGGTGACCATTTTATTCTTCCTACTGGTTATGATACATTCAAACTTGCAGGAAATATGGAGCTTATGACCTCTTATACTTCGGAGGCAGTGAATGAATAAACTATTTAATCCGGATAATGCCTTCTTTAGTTTTATGGGGAGATTATTTGACTTTGTTGTATTAAGTGTGTTATGGTTGTTGCTTTCTATTCCAATTGTAACAATAATACCAGCAACGTCAGCATTGTATTATTCGGTTGTGAAAGTAGTCCGGAGAGATAGAGGATATTTGGCTAGAGAGTTTTGGAGGTCTTTTAAACAAAATCTCAGACAAGGTTCTTTGTGTTCTATTGTAGCTATTGTGGCAATCGTAGTTATGGTGATTGATTTTAACTATGCTTTAGTTTTAATGCAGCAGGGAGAAGTAATAGGAAGTGCATTTTTTGGTGTATTTCTTGTGATTTCAATTTTGATTTGTGCCATTTTAATGTATTTATGTCCAATTCTTTCGAGATTTGAAATGAAGTTCACTGGACTATTTAAGACAGCATTTTTTCTATCAGCAAGACATATTCTTACTACATTTTGTTTAATTATACTTTTTGTTGTAGTATTATTGGGAAGTTATATTATATTGCCGGGCATGTTTATTTTTCCAGCATTTGGAGTTTGGATATCTTCTTATTTGATTGAGCCTATTTTTAAAAAATATATGCCAGCAAAACAACATGTGGAACAAGAAGATGAGGAATATCGTGGAAAAGATGAATGGTATTTAGAATAAGTTAACAAAAACGAAAGGAAAGAATACGTTATGAATGAATTGTTAATTCAGCAAGTGGATTGGGAGAAGGTAGAAGCAGTATTATATGCTGATACAAAATATCCTTTTCAAATTCTTGGACCAAGAGTGACAAAAAACGGGATTCAGATTTGTTGCTTTTATCCTAATGCAAAAGCAGTTTCTGTAAAGGAAAAGAGTACAGGTACTGTGTATGAAATGGAGGATTTGGAATTAGAAGGTATTTCTGGATTCTTTGGAGTAATTGTAGAAAAGGAAGAAATTTTTAAATATACTTATGTACTTACTAGTGAAGATGGTCATGTATGGGAACAGGAAGATGCTTATGCATTTTTACCAGAACTTCCCGAAGAAGAATTGAATGAAGTAAGTGCCGATGATGAAAAGAAAGATGATAAGCTTACATTAATCCAGTCGGCTAAATTATTGTTTACAAATAAATATTACGTTATGATTTGTTTTGTATACATTCTTCAGCAGTTGTACGGGGCAATGATAAATATCGGTATTTACTTTATGACATATGTACTGTTAAATAAAAACCTGTTTGGCGTATTTTCATGGGCGATCAATATACCTTTAATTATTGCACTGATATTTACCCCTACATTAGTTGCAAAATGGAAAGGGATGTACAAGTTAAATAAGTACAGCTACATGGTAGCAACGGTAGGCCGTTTATTGGTAGTAGTTGCAGGATACATGGGAAGTGTTCCTTTGATGTTATTATTCACAGCTATTGCAGCATTAGGACAGGGACCTTGGCAGGGCGATATGAATGCGGTAATTGCATCCTGCTCTGAATATACATATCTCAAAACCGGTAAAAGAATTGATGGTACAATGTATTCCTGTACATCGTTAGGTGTAAAGATTGGTGGCGGTCTTGGTACAGCACTTGCAGGCTGGATGCTTGATTTGAGCGGCTTTATCAACGGCGATACTGCAATTCAGCCGGACAGTTGTATCAGTATGATGTATTTTATGTATCTTTGGTTACCATTTATTCTAGATTTGTTAATTACAATCATTCTTTCATTCATGAATGTAGAAGAGGCAAATGATACATTAAAGGCTGAAAAGAAAGTCGGCAAAAATAAGAGTGTTCCAGTGTTCAGGAAATTCAAGAAATTCTATGACTATGAAAAAGAACTTCAAAAAATATGTTGATAAAACGTATTTGCGAACTTTTCGAGGTATATTTTGAAGCCTTTATAGAAAGTAAAGATTGTTCAGCTTTTATAGAAGAGTATAATGCACGTTTAATCAACCGGGGAAGAAAAGTCAAAGTATTGGATCCACAGGGAGAATTTGTAG
>CALASV010000304.1 GCA_937888895.1 uncultured Clostridia bacterium
GAAAGGGTTGAAATCAAAGAATGGAAAAAGAGGTTAACAATTCAAATGATAAAGAATTAAATAATAATTTAAAATCTGAAAAAAGTAAGGGCAAATTTGCAGTAAGAACAATTTTGGTATTATTAATTATTGCAATATTTGCTATATTTACAGCAATTTCTTTAAGAGCTGAATATTTAAATATAATAGAAATCGGAAAAGAATATGAAAGTGTATTTTTCCAAAAAATAAAAACAAAATATACGGTATTTGGTGTAGCAGCAGTTATAATATATTTGTTTACATATATATTAAATAAATTTACTAAAAAAGGGTTAAAGAAATTTTTTGAAGAAGAAAAAAAGGAAATGCCAAAACTTCCAAATAAAAGTTTAAGTATAGTACTTGCTATAATTGGTGGTGTGGTTGCTACAACAATGTTAACAGATAAATTTACAATGTTTAGCAATGCAGCTGTATTTGGACAAACAGATCCTATTTTTAATACAGACATTGGCTACTATATGTTTATCTTACCATTTATTCAATCATTATTAATATTTATAATAGAAGTATTGATAGTAGAAATTATTTATGTAGGAATTTATTATGTTATAACATTAAATTACTTTTTTGATGGTGTAAGTGGTGAAACATTAAAGAAAAATATTTTTGTAAAACAAGAATTATTTATTGTCGCATTAATAGCGATAGTTTTTTGTGGATATATTTTTGTAAGTTCTCAAAATATATTAACAGGTACAATGGTTACAGTTGGAGAAGAACATGCAACATCAATAATAGGTGCTGGAAAAACTGATGTAACAATAAAATTATGGGGATATAGAATATTAAGTATTGTTATAGCAATTGCTATTTTTAGATTATTTGCTTGCATAAAAAAACAAAGCTTTAAACAAGGAATGATGTCTATTTTAATGGTTCCAATATATTTAGTTTGCTTGTTTATTGTTATGACATATTTCCAAATAATTCATGTTGGAAATAATGAATTAGATAATGAAAACAATGAAGAAGATTTAAAAGTATTTACTTATATTGAACAGCATACAAATTGGTGTTTTTCACAGGAACACTTTGACCGTACAAAAGCAGAATGGGGAGAACTTGGTGCACCATGTGTATTTATTCCACGAGTTTCGATACAGCGTTTATATATTGATTTAATGGGTGTAGAAGAAGGTGTCTATGCTTTGTATGATTATCCAGAAACGGTAGAAGAATATTTTGAGGCATTAAGAGAATGTCATTTTCGTTTGATAGATGTCATTAACGAATCACCTATTGATATTATTAACTTTGGTGATAATGTACATGCAGGAACACTTTCACCAGAATTATTTGAAAAATATGTACTTCCAGAATATAAAATGCGTTGTGAACGTTTGCATAAAGCAGGAAAATTTATTTCGGCACATTTTGATGGAGATAATGCTAGCTTGATGAAATATTATCAAGAAACAGGTTTAGATGGCATTGAAGCAATTACTCCAAAACCACAAGGTGATGTTGACTTGCATGAAGTTAAAAAATATTTAGGAGATATGTTTTTGTTAGATGGGATTCCTGCTATTTACTTTGATAAAGAATTTCCTGAGGAAACTTTGGTAGCGTGTGTACATGAAATTTTAGATTTATTTGCACCGAATTTAATCCTTGGTATATCAGATGAAATTTCATCTACAGGAGATATAGAACGTATTCGTTTGGTTGGAAAAATTGTGGACGAATACAACGGATATTAAGTGAGGAGTAAAAGTGAAACGAATTTCTTTACAAGAGTTAGCAACGAAATATAAAATAAAAGAATATTTGGAGTTACATAAAAAAATAATTTGTTTATTGGAAGAGGAAAAAATAAAACCAGTAAAAGTTTCTGGAAAGAATGGAAAAACTCCAGCGTTATATAAAGAATATTGGTTAATAGAAGAACAGGAGGATTTTTCTAATTATAAGGAAGAATTGCTTTTTGATTATGTTCCATTAATCTCTACAGAGTATTATTTAAGTCATTTAAAACAATATGTAGAAGATAGAATTTGGGTGCAATTATTGAATGAATATTTAAAAATAAATCGAGAAAAATTGCAATACCCAAAATCTATTAATGAGCGAAGTTTTGAAATTTGGCATCGAGAGAAATTTTTGAAAGAAGAACAAGGAAAGAAAATTTTAAAGCGTTGTGGGTTGTCTTTGGAAGATTTTAATTTATATGAAACAACAGAACCTTTGGCATATTATTCCCATACAAAAGAAGTACCTCAAACAATGTTAATTTTGGAAAATAAAGATACCTTTTATAGTATGAGAAAATTTTTGTTAGATGGAAATAGTGAGATTTTTGGGATAAAAATAGGTACTTTAATTTATGGTGCTGGAAAAGGAATTTATCGTTCTTTTGAGGACTTCTTTTTATGTTTAGAACCTTATATGAGAGAAGAAAATAATACGATATATTATCTTGGAGATTTAGATTATGAAGGAATATTGATTTATGAAAATTTAGCAAAATTATTTGCTGAAGAAGTAGGTAAAGAAAATATACAAAAATTTTCTAATATAAAGGAAAAAAAGATGGAATTATTACAAATACAACCTTTTGTGTTAGGATATGCAAAAATGTTAGAAAAAGCACAAAAAATAGGAATAAGCAATATGCCAGAAATGAAAAAGGCTCAAAATCATAAGATAGGTACAACATTTTTTAATTATTTTTCAAAAGAAATAGCAGAAAATTTTCAAACTTTGTTAGAAAGCAATAAATATATTCCACAAGAAATATTATCAGTGGAAGATTTTTGAGAGAAAGGTACATAAGTAAATGAAATATGAATTTTTGAAACAATTTTCAAGAAGAATGAAGCATGTAGGGATGTATGGAAAACTGGTATATCATAGTTCACAAAAACAAACGTGGAGAACGTATGGTTTTATAAATTTAGATGAGCAATTGAATATAATTATAGCAGTATTACTTTACATTATGGAGCAATCATTAAAAGAAGAATATTGTACGATAGATGATATTGGTGTGTATCTTGACAATTTAAATAGTACCTATTTTCAAAAAAATTTATCGTATGAAGATTGTAAGAAATTAGGAGATTTTATTATCAATGCTATTTTATCCAATGAAGGTAAAGTAATGTACTTTGAAGGATATGATTTTGAGCAGAGAGAATATAAAGTGATGAATATTAGCTACATTGCAAATAAAGTAGTATATACAAATGGTGATATAAAAAGAACATCTTATTATTTAACAGATGATGGCTATAATTTATTATTGTCTACATTAGAAATTGAAAATAATATGAAATTGACCATCCATGAAATGATATTTAAATTGCATTTGGAAAAGCAAAATTATGATAAAGCAGAAGATGAAATTAAAAATGTCTTTCAATTGTTGTGGATTCAATTGCAAAAAATACAAGAAGCAATTCAACGAGTGAAAAGAAATGCATTGAACTATTCAGTAGAAGATTATAAAGTGTTATTAGAAGAAAATTTAGAAATAATTGGTGATACAAAGCAGAAATTTTGGCAGTACCGAGAAGTAGTAAAAAAGCGTGCATTAGTATTAGAAGAACATCATATCAATCGAAAAAAATTATCGAAGGAAGATGAGAGAAATTTAAATCATTTAAAAGTAATTGAGAGTTATTTAAATCGAGGGATTGATGAACATCAAAAAATATTAAATTCTCATTTTGACTTAAAAATGTTATATGAAAAAGAATTGGATAGTTTAGCACAAATGTCATTAATTCGACGATTTTCTTTACGAACAGAATTGTATGATAAAATTTTAGAAAATGGTAGTTGTTTGGAACAGTTAGATTTATTTTTTCGACCTCTTTTCTATCAACAACCAGAAAAAATTTATAATTTAGAGAAAGCATTGCAATTACAAAAGCCTGTTCGAAAGAAGGAAGTAGAAGAACAAGAAGAAGTCATTGAATTTGATGCAGACGATTGGCAGAAAGAACGAATGAAAAAGCAAAAAGAAAAGTTAAAAAAATATGAGAAAAGTTTAGCATTACTCATAGATATGGCTTTAGAACAGGGTGGTACTATTACATTAAAGAAAATTAAGGTTCAATTAGAAGAAGAAAAAGTATCTAGGCTTTCTATTTTAATTCCAAACATTGATATTTTTAAAGAAATTATGGTGGAATTGATTAAAAGTAGAGAAATTGATGTACCTGCTTTAAGAAAAGAAAAAAGTGAATATATTATGGAAGATTCCTTTGATTTTCAATTGCATGAGATGATATTGAATTTAACAGAAGTGAAAAAAAGAAACCAAATTTCTAAAATTTATATTACAAGATTACCAGAACAACAAGTAGTAGAGTTTTCAGGACTTTTTGACGGAAAAGGAGAGGAAAAAAAGATACGTTGTTCTAATGTGGAAATTAAAATAGTATAAAAGAAAAAATATAAGCAGGAGAATAATAATGGCATACGAAATAGGAGAAATTCGCTTGAGTCAGCAAATTTTTTATTATTTGTTGAAGCATCATGAACTGAGAGAAGAAGTAGAAAATACACTTTATCGAGCATATACAGAAGAAGAACAAGTGCAAAATTTAGTGAAGTCACAGGCAGAAGAAGCAGAGTGTAGTGTAGAGCGATATGGAAATATTATTTATTTAATTCCAAAAGAGGAGAATACATTTTTAGGATTTTCAAAAGCAAAATTAAAAGAAACTTTATGTAAATCAACAGGAACAGATAAAGACTTTTATTTATCACAGTTTGTTATTTTAACATTACTTACAGAAATTTATGATGGCCAAGGGAATAGTAGTAAATGTAAAGATTATATTCGTGTAGGGGAATTGCAAAATAGTATTTCTGAATATTTAAAAACAGGTGTGGAGCAAAATTCGGAAGAGGAAGAAGAACAAAAAGGAATTGCATTTCGAAATATGTTAGAGGCTTATGAGGCATTGCGTTCTGATGATAAAGGTTCCAAAGTAAGAACAACAAAGGAAGGATTTTTACATAATATTTTTGTTTTTTTAGAAAAGCAAGGATTGATTGATTATATAGAAGAAGATGAAATGATTAAAACAACAAAAAAGTTAGATAATTTGATGGATTGGAATTTATTAAATCAGAATAATTATCAGAGAATTAAAAAAGTACTAGGAGACGAGCATGAGTAAAATAAATGCAATTCGATTGATTAATTTAAATTATAATAATAATGCAATTCGAATTAGTGACGAACTATTTCGATTGAATGGAGAAAGTACGTTAATGTCTTTGCGTAATGGTGGTGGAAAATCTGTTTTAGTGCAAATGATAACAGCTCCTTTTGTACATAAGAGTTATCGAAATGCAGCAGACCGTCCATTTGAAAGTTATTTTACAACATCAAAGCCTACTTTTATTATGGTAGAGTGGGCATTGGATAACGGAGCAGGGTATTGTTTGACGGGGATGATGGTACGAAAAAATCAAGAGACAGAGTCATCGGAATCGTTGGAAATTATCAATTTTATTAGCGAATATGATAGTTCTTGTGAGCAAGATATTTCGCATATTCCTGTTGTAGAAAAAGGGAAAAAAGAAGTTATTTTAAAAAATTTTCATGCTTGTAAGCAATTATTTGAAGCTTATAAAAAAGATAGTTCTAAAAAATTCTTTTATTATGATATGAATCAGTATGCTCAATCAAGACAATATTTTGATAAGTTAGCAGAATATCAAATTCATTTTAAAGAATGGGAAAGTATTATTAAAAAAGTAAATGCAAAAGAGTCTGGTTTATCTGAACTATTTTCCGATTGTAAAAACGAAAAAGAATTATTAGAAAAATGGTTTTTAGAAACGGTAGAACGAAAAGTAGACCGTGATAAAAGCAGAATGAAAGAATTTCAAAGTATTGTTGAAAAATATGTTCGTTTGTATAAAGAAAATAAGTCTAAAATTCAGCGTAGGGATACAATTCTTGCATTTAAGGAAGATATGCTTGGAGTAGAAGAACAAGCAAAAAATTATGTAGAAACAGAACAAAAAGTAAAAGCATTTGAAAATCGTATTGCTTGTTTTATACAAGAATTAAATCGGTTAGAGGAACTTGTAAAACAAAACTTGCAAAAGGTGGAACAAAAAAAGAAAAATTGCGAAGCAGAATTATTACATATTGCTTATGAAAAATTGTCAATGGAGTTATACCAATTAGAAGATAAGCTCAAATTTCGAATTGCAAATCGTGATATGATAGGTATGGAAAAAGATGCTTTAGAAGAAGAATTAGAGAAAATTAATCAGATGCTCCATCTTTTAGAGTGTGCAAAACAGCAGGAATTTGTAGATGAACAAAAAAGAGAATATGAACTTTTTACGCAGAAAATTGAAGTATATCGAAAAGATGAAAAAGAATTAGAACAAGAGCGAAAAAGTTTGGGTGGCTATTTGAAAAAACATTATGAAATAATGGTAGAAAATACTTCTTTATCACTTTCTAAAAAAGAGGAAGAATGTGAGCAAATAGAGCAAAAAAGAGTATTGCAAAAGCAAAAACAAGTCGAGTGTCAAGAAAAAATAGAAGAATTTCTTGTAAAAATAGCGGAATGTAATACAAGAATGAAAGGATTTAGTCAAAAAGAAGAAAATTTTAATAGAAATTATGAAGAAAATTTTATAAGAAATATTGTCGGGGAATATGAGCCGGGATTTTTAGATATAAAGAAAGAACAACAAGAAAAGCAACTGTTAGAACTTATAAAAAGTCAAAATCAGCATATCAAACAGCAAGAGGAAACAAAAGAGAGAAAACATAGTCTAGAAAGAAAGATAGAAGATTATCGAAATGAAAAACGAAGTCAAGAATATGAATTAAAAGACTTGTTAGAACAAGAAACTAGGTTGCAAAAGCAGTTAGAAGAACGAAAAAATATTATGCGTTATTTAGAAGCAGATACGACAAAACTTTGGCAACTAGATAAATTATTAGAAATAGCAGATAGAAAATTGATGGAGTTAGATAGAATTAGAAAGGAATTAGAGCAAGAAGAACATGTACTTCAAAAAGAGTGGAAAAAACTTACTTCTGGAGAATTGTTAGAATTGCCACAAGAGTTTAAAAAACTGTTAACAGAATTAGAATTACATCCTGTGTATGGAATGAACTGGTTAGAGAAAAATGGATATTCTAAAAAGAAAAATATGGAAATGATACGAAAACAGCCATTCCTTCCTTATTCTTTAATTCTTCCAAAAGCAGAAATAAAGAAATTAGAAACAAGAGGAAAAGAATTATATACTTCATTTCCAATTCCGTTAATTCCAAGAGAAAATTTAGAAAAAGTATTATTAGAAAAAGAAAGTAGTATTTTAAATTTAGAAGGAATTAGTTTTTATTTATGGTTTAATGAACAACTTTTGGATAAAAAAGCATTACAAATATTAGTACAACAAAAAGAGATAGAACTAAAGAAAAAACGAGAGCAAATAGAACTTCGAAAGACGGAATATCAAGAATATCTTAATAAAAAAACAATATTAAAACATCAGTCATTGACAAAGGAAGTTGTAGAAGAAAATCAAGAATTACAAGAAAAAACAAAAGAAAATATAAAAAAAATAGAGCTGTTAATTTTACAAGGAAATGAAGAAATTCAACAATTATTGCAATCTTTGGAAGAATTAACACAAACGATATTGAAAGAAAAACAACAGATAGAATGGTGTAAGAGACGAGAAAAAGAGTTTCAACAGTTTTGTATGGATTATGCAGAATATCAAACAGATATACAAACAATAGACCGTATGAAACAAGAAAAGATTCGTTTAGAAGATAGAAAAAAACAGGCAATAGAGTTGATGGAACAGTGTATCGAAAGTTTAAAAACAGCAGAAACACAAAAACAGCAATTACTTCGTTTATTTGAAGAGCAAAAGCAAAGTTTTGCAAAATATGAGCAGTATCAATGTTTAGAAGTAACGGATTTGGAGAAGACAATCGAGGAAGTAGAAGCAAGATATGATGCAATTACTTCGAAAATGTCACTGCAATTACAAGAATTAGAAGAACAGCAACAAAAGGTAAGAAAGAGTTTAGAAAAAGCAACGTATGAATTGACAAAATTACAAAAGAAATATCAACTGAAAAAAGATGCATGGAAATCTATTGTTTATGTGGAAAAAGAAGAAACTCATCAAGAAATATTAGCGGAAGACCGAAAAAAGAAAATAAAGCAAAAAGAAAGTCTTTGGAATGAGGAAGATAAACAAATTGGTATTTTAATAAGTAAAATAGCTGATAAAAAGCAAGTAATTTTAGAACAATGTGGAAAAGAAAAACCACTTGCTAGACAAGAAATTCATACATTGGATTTTGAAGCTAGAAAAAATCAGTTAGAGTATGTAAAAAAAGAATTAGAAAAAGAACAAAATGGAATTAGTAGTCGTTTACAAAGTTTACATGAAAATTTAAGTGTGTTTGCAGAATATCAAGATTTTGTTATAATGGAAGAACTTGCTTGGGAAGAAGATTTTTCGGAAATGGATACAAAACGATTGCGAGAATTTTCTGGTATGATGCGAAGAGATTATCGACAAGAAATTGAAAATGGCAGAGAAGAAAAAGATAAATTAGAAGCAAAATTAAACTCTCTCACAAGGAAAACGATGTATCAAGAAGATTATTATCGAAAACCTTTAGAAGCTATGTTGTCTGTTTTGGGAAAAGCAGAATTAGTACTTGCACAACTTCATACAACGATTCAATCTTATGATAGTCAAATGGCAAAATTAGCGGTTGACATTAGTATGGTAGAAAAAGAAAAAGGAAATATAGAAGGATTATTAGAAGATTACATTAAAGATGTACATCGAAATATGCAAAAAATAGATAATAATTCTACAATTACGATTCGAGAACAGTCAGTGAAAATGTTGAAATTGCAATTGCCAGATTGGGAAGAAAACGAGGGATTGTACGGGCAAAGACTTCAAGATTTTATGCAACAATTAACACAAAAAGGTATTGAATTATATGAAAAGAATGAAAATGCCTCGGATTATTTCAGTACCCAAATAACAACAAAAAATTTATATGATACCGTAGTTGGAATTGGAAATATTCAAATTAAACTTTATAAGATTGAGGAACAAAGACAATATCCAATTACTTGGGCAGAAGTTTCAAGAAACTCTGGTGGAGAAGGATTTTTATCAGCGTTTGTTGTATTATCTAGTTTGTTATATTATATGCGTCGAGATGAAACAGATGTTTTTGCTGATAAAAATGAAGGAAAAGTATTATTGATGGACAATCCATTTGCTCAAACAAACGCAGCACATTTATTAAAACCTTTGATGGATATGGCAAAAAAGACAAATACACAATTGATTTGTTTATCAGGACTTGGTGGAGATTCTATTTATAGTAGATTTGACAATATTTATGTATTAAATTTAGTTTCTACAAGTTTGCA
>CALASV010000305.1 GCA_937888895.1 uncultured Clostridia bacterium
CTTCCATATTTTACAGAGAAGTTTGGTAATCCTTCTAGTGTGTATGAGTTTGCTGGGCAAAATAAATCTGCCGTAACTAATGCAAGAGAAACGATAGCCAAGGCATTAAATGCACAGACAGCAGATATTTATTTTACAGCTGGTGGTACAGAAGCAGATAATTGGGCATTAAAAGCAACAATGGAAGCATACAAAGAAAAAGGAAATCATTTAATTACAACAAAAATAGAACATCATGCGATTTTACATTCTTGTGAATATTTGGAAAAGCAAGGTTGTGAGGTAACTTATTTAGATGTAGATGAAAATGGTTTGATTGATTTACAACAGTTAAAAGATGCGATTCGTCCAACAACTGTTTTAATTTCTGTTATGTATGCAAATAATGAAATTGGTACAGTTCAGCCAATTAAAGAGATTGGTCAAATTGCAAAAGCGCATGGGGTATTGTTCCATACAGATGCTGTACAGGCGTTTGGACAGCTTCCAATTGATGTAGTAGAGGAACATATTGATATGTTAAGTGCAAGTGGTCATAAATTAAATGGACCAAAAGGTATTGGATTTTTATATATTCGTAAAGGGTTAAAACTTCGTTCTTTGATTCATGGTGGTGGTCAGGAAAGAAAGCGTCGTGCTGGTACAGAAAATGTTCCTGGTATTGTAGGTTTTGGTAAGGCAGTAGAACTTGCGATGACAAATATGGAAGCAAAGCAACAAAAAGAAAAGGAATTAAGAGATTATTTAATTACGAGAGTATTAGCAGAAATCCCTTATACTCGTTTAAATGGACATAGAACAAAGAGATTACCAAATAACTCTAATTTTAGTTTCCAGTTTATTGAGGGTGAATCTTTATTGATTATGTTAGATATGAAGGGCATTTGTGCTTCTAGTGGTTCTGCTTGTACTTCGGGTTCTCTTGACCCATCTCATGTATTACTTGCAATTGGGCTTCCTCATGAAATTGCACATGGTTCTTTAAGACTTACATTGTCAGAAGAAACGACAAAAGAAGAATTAGATTATACGATTGAACAGTTGAAAACGATTGTAGCGAATTTAAGAAATATGTCACCTTTATATGAAGATTTTGTAAAAAAGAGTAATCGTAAAAAATAAGAAAATACAAAAATTTAACATATTTTGAAAAGATACAGGGAAAATAAAAAGAAAGAGATTAAAGAAAGGAAAATGCACAAAAACTAAATGTTAGTGATTGTGTAAGAGGAAAAAATGTACACAGAAAAGGTTATGGACCATTTTACAAATCCAAGAAACGTAGGAGAAATGGAAAACGCAAGTGGTGTAGGTACTGTAGGTAATGCAAAGTGTGGCGACATTATGAGAATTTACTTGGATATTGATGAAAATCAAATCATTCAAGATGTAAAGTTTAAAACATTTGGCTGTGGTGCAGCAGTTGCTACAAGTAGTATGGCAACAGAACTTGTAAAAGGAAAGTCTATTTATGAAGCATTGCAAGTAACAAATAAGGCAGTAATGGAAGCATTAGATGGACTTCCACCAGTGAAGGTACATTGTTCTCTTTTAGCAGAAGAAGCCATTCATGCAGCTCTTTGGGATTATGCTGAAAAACATGGTATCAAAATTGAAGGCTTAGAAAAGCCAAAGAGTGATATTCATGAAGATGAGGAAGAAGAAACAGAAGAATATTAAAATAGGGATGTTCTATTTTGATTAGTAGTAGGATGGACAGAAAAAAGTGGAACTAAGGAAGGATACAAACATGGCAAAAATTGTAGTAGGTTTGTCAGGAGGAGTGGATTCTTCGGTAGCGGCATATTTATTAAAACAAGCTGGACATGAAGTAATTGGCGTGACAATGCAAATTTGGCAGGAAGAAGAAAATAGTATACAAGAGGAAAATGGTGGTTGTTGTGGTCTTTCTGCAGTAGAAGATGCTAGACGAGTGGCACAGATGTTAGAAATTCCATACTATGTAATGAATTTTCGACAGGAATTTAAAAAAGCAGTCATTGATTATTTTGTAGCAGAATATATGGCAGGAAGAACACCAAATCCTTGTATTGCTTGTAATCGTTATGTAAAATGGGAGTCTTTGTATCAGAGAGCAAGAGCAATTGGTGCAGATGCCATTGCAACAGGGCATTATTCTCGTATTGTAAAGTTAGAAAATGGTAGATATGCATTACAAAAATCGATTACAGATGCGAAAGACCAGACGTATGCTTTATATAATTTGACACAAGACCAATTAGCACATACTTTGATGCCAGTAGGAGCATATTCCAAAGAAGAAATTAGAAAGTTGGCGGAAGAAATAGGACTTTTGGTGGCGAATAAGCCAGATAGTATGGAAATTTGTTTTGTACCAGATAATGATTATGCTGGATTTATTGAGCAATATACAGGGAAAGAATTTTCGGAAGGAAATTTTGTAAATACAGCTGGTGAAGTATTAGGAAAGCATAAAGGAATTATTCATTATACAGTAGGACAACGAAAAGGTCTTGGAATCGCACTTGGTGCAAGAACATTTGTAAAGGAAATTAGACCTGAAACAAATGAAGTAGTATTAGCTTCGAATGAAGAATTATTTTCTGATGTTTTATATGCAGGTCGTATTAACTTTATGTCAATAGAAACATTGCAACAACCAATGGAAGTGATGGCAAAGATTCGTTATAATCATAAAGGGGCTAAGGCAACAATTGAATTGGTAGAGGAAGATGTTGTTAAAGTAACATTTGCAGAACCACAAAGAGCAATTACGCCAGGACAAGCAGTTGTATGG